>CAZPET010000358.1:0-2003 GCA_964585625.1 uncultured Syntrophomonadaceae bacterium | reverse complement strand
CATCGGTATAGGGGGCCACCCCCAGGGTCCAGACCTGCAGGACCTCGGCATCGAAGAAAGCCTTCGGATGGGCCTCGACATAGGCGATCAACCGGCCGACCAGGTACTGCGGTTCGCCGCACCCGGTCGAGATGAAGATCCGGTCGCCGGCGTGGATGTTGCTGAAGATATCATCGGTGGAAATAAATTTATGGGATTGCCGCTTCTGCCACTGTTTAAGCATTCCTATCCCCCGCTTCGAGGTGAGCTTTCAATCAAACCATGTTCTGATCTTTTCTTATATTCTTGATCTGTCTTCTATCATTTCTATCATTTCTATACAGCCGTTTAAAAACCTGCCGCTATTGGAAGTTGAAGGTTGGAGGTTAGAAGTAAGAAGTTGGTAAGGCGGTGAGTTAGTTGACAGCGGTGCCTGGCACCATGTCAACTAAGTTGGAAAGACATAACCGGCGGGCAGCCCCCACTGCTGCGAGCGAACTGCAGCAGTATAACGCTTCGCTAAGCGGCAGGGGAAATATCATGCAAAAGAGAAATAATAATTAGAGCAATCGATCAAACTTAAAGGCGGGAGTGACATTACAGGATGAGGTTATTTTTGGATACGGCAAACGTGGCAGAAATTCGCCAGGCGGTAGAATGGGGTGTGATCAACGGTGTGACTACCAATCCTTCCCTGGCCGCGCAGGAGAAGGAAGACTTTGCGGTGATCCTGCCGCAGATCTGCCGTCTTGTTAACGGTCCCATCAGCGCGGAAGTGATCGCCCTGGATTACGAAGGCATCGTTAAAGAAGCCCGGCAGCTCGCAGAGATCCACGAAAACGTGGTGGTAAAGATACCGGTAACCCCGGAGGGGCTCCGTGCTGTAAAAACTCTCAGCGGAGAAGAGATCAAAACCAACGTTACCCTGGTCTTCTCATCAAACCAGGCCTTGCTGGCGGCCCGGGCCGGGGCCACTTATGTCAGCCCTTTCCTGGGGCGCCTCGACGATATCGGCCATGACGGCGTCGAACTGGTAGAAGAGATCGTGGCCCTCTTCGAGCTTCACGATATTGAAACCGAAGTGATCGCCGCGAGCATCCGCCATACCGCGCACATCCCCGCTGTGGCCCTGGCAGGCGCCCACATCGCCACCGTCCCCTTCAAGGTGCTGCGGCAGATGTTCAACCACCCCCTGACCGATCAGGGCATCGAACGTTTCCTGGCCGATTGGGAAAAGGCAATCAAAAGCTAGAAAGTGCGGTGCCAACCCCGTATTGGAGGTTGGAAGCTGGAAGTAAGAAGTTGGAAAGGCAACGCAGGCATTTTCCCGGGGTTTGCAAAAAGGACCCGCCTGCGTTTTCCCTTTGTAGGGGCGGGGCATATAACCCGTCCCTACTGTTTTTTATGATTCAGGTAGAGGCTGACCCCGGAGGTGGCTGCTGCGACAATTTCTTCCGGATATTCCATGTACTCCAGCAGCCTGATGGCATTGCGGGTGGTGGTGATCCCCTCTTTCAAGATATAGTCAAAATAGAGACCGTCCCGGCCCACCCTGTCGGTAAAATGATAGCAGCGGTAAGCATCCTTCAGCTTCACCGCCAGGTCCAGGTCGTGCGTGGCCACGATGACCAGCGCGTTCTTTGCCGCCAGGTAGCTTAATATCGCTTCGGCAGCGGCAATCCTTTCAATATAGTTTGTCCCCGATAAGACCTCGTCGATCAAGCAGAGTGAAGAGACTGTTGGGTCCCCGGTGGCGTTAACCAGGGCCAGGAGCCTTTCCGCCTCCATGTAGTAAAGACTCTTCCCCTCGGCCAGGCTGTCAGGCTTACCAAGCGAGGCCCCGATCTTGAAAAAGCTGCTGACATATGATGAGGCCAGGCAGGTATAGATGCTCTGCGCCAGGACGGCATTCACCCCGATGGTCCTTAAAAACGTGGTCTTCCCGGACATGTTTGAACCGGTAATGAGTACCCCCTGCTCCCGGATCTCGATCGAGTTCGGCACCGCGTTATCCAGAAGCGGAT
>CAZPET010000357.1:0-2005 GCA_964585625.1 uncultured Syntrophomonadaceae bacterium | reverse complement strand
TCGATGAAGAGCTCCCCTTTGCCGGTCATCCCACTCTGGGGACAGCGTATATTATCCAGCGTGAGATCATCAAAGAAGAAGTGCCGCAAATTATCCTCAACCTGCCCGTGGGGCCGATCCCCGTGGAGATCGCTTACAGGGACGGTAAACCGCAGGAGCTCTTCATGTTACAGCAGCAGCCTTCTTACGGTGAAATCCTGGATCCCTTTGACCTGGCTGCGGTCTTGAATATCGACCCGGCGGAGATTGACCCACGTTTCCCCATCCAGGAGGTTTCCACCGGGCTTCCCTTTATCATCATCCCACTGAAAAGCTTGAAGGTGCAGAGTGAAATCAAGGTAAACATAGAGCGCTTTATGGCTTTTGTGGAAAGCCGCGAAGCGAAGTCTCTTTATGTTTTCTGTCCTGAAACCTACCATGAAAATAACGACCTCAATGCGCGGATGTTCGATTACTATAACGGCATTCCCGAGGACCCGGCCACCGGCAGCGCCGCCGGCTGTCTTGCCGCTTACCTATTAAAATACCGCTACTGCGGCGGAGCAGAGATAGACCTGCGCATCGAGCAGGGCTTCGAGATAAAGCGCCCTTCGCTGATTCTGATTCGCGCTGCAGAGAGCGGCGGAGAGATGGAAATCAATGTGGGAGGCAGAGTGATCCCGGTTGCCGAAGGCCGGCTGCTGTAGACTTGCTGTTGGCCAGTGAGAGACCCAGGGTGATCCAGAAAAGCGGCATCACGGCTACGACATCGATATTAAAGAAGCCCTGGATCAGGTAGGTTAAGATCATCAAAAAGAGTATAAAGCCGGTTTCATTTTTCCAGGTTCGCAGGAAGAAGGATAAAAAGGCGAGGTAGGAAAAAAAGGCGAACAGGCCCATGGTCACGGCAATCTCAATGTAGATATTATGCGCCTTGTCAGCGAAATAGCCGGGTCCCAATGGTATAGACAGGTGATCCGGGCCGATGCCGAAAGCCCAGTTTGCCGGGATCAGCTTGAGTGCCTCTTTCCAGATGTAGAGCCGCTTTGTACCTGCAGCATCATCCAGATGTATAGCCAGCCGCACTTGCTCCTTAATGCTGAGTGCTCTTTTAACCAGCAGCCAGTCGTGAAGTGGCGCCAGCAGGCATGTGATCAGCAAAAGGATAATGCAGACAATCCAGACATATTTCCGGTTTTGTGGCTCTTTGTAAAAATAATAAAGAAGGGTCAGCAAGGGCAGCGGCAGGGCTATCCAGGCGCCCCGGGTTAAGGTTACGAGTAGGCCGGCGTAGATCAACGCGGCGCACCCCAGCCAGAAAAGTTTCCGGCAGCTCAGGTAGAAGAAGATCGCTGCAGGTAAAATAAATACTGTATAGCTACCCACAAAGTTCCGGTTGCCGATCGTAGCGTAAGGATGAAGACCTCGATGAAAATAGTGCGGGATAAAGTTAAGGCCCAGATATTGGAGCAGCGCTATGAAAGAAACCAGTGCGGCGGCAGCGGTCATCCATTTGATGATCTTTGCCGGCTCTTGGAAATCAGCCGCCAAAAGAAAGAGGATCATACAGAAGAGATAGGTGCAAAAACCGGTATAGCGGTATACCCCGAACCAGGCGGTTACTGGTTTGGGCGCTAAAATTGTCGAGATCAGGGCAAAGAAGGTAAAGGCAGCCAGGGGAATGAGCACGGGATGATTTACCTCAACCCGGCCATGGATTATCTGGTAGAGGACTATCGCTGCGGCGAGGGCGAGTGCAATATACTTGGGCAGGGTAAAACCTGTTCTGTCCCCGGGAATTACCACCAGCGGGTAAAGGGAAACCATGAAGATCAAAACCGACAGTTTCCAGCGGTCGATCACCTTCGTTGTATGGGTGAGTTGAAGAAGATAACTTTTAAATATTTCCGGGTTCATATTTTTCCTCTATTCGCTTCTCCAAAAGGCCAATAATTCACCATGAGATAGGTGTACATCTTTCTCCAGGCCTTCTTTTTTTTATTTTATCTCCTAAGTCTTCTTTTAT
>CAZPET010000356.1:0-2012 GCA_964585625.1 uncultured Syntrophomonadaceae bacterium | reverse complement strand
GCAATGTGTTGATCCTGGTACCGGCATTTTTGCTCCTGGCGACCTTCTTCCTGGCCCTGGTGGTGGACCTGGGCAGCGTGCACTACTGCCGGGCCCGCCTGCAGGACGCGGCCGACGCCGCGGCCCTGGCTGCCGCCGGAGAGATCCTGGAGAGCGGCTTGGAAGGGGCCGCGGAGGAGGCGAGAAAATACGTTGAATATTACGGATTGGTCCCCCCGGAGGGATTGCCCGATGAGCAGTCCTGGTTTACGCTTGGCCCTGCAGGTTCCACCGTTACTGTAGTTCTCGTGACGGAGGCGCCTTTGTATTTCAGCCGGGTTTTCGGGGCGGAGACGGTGATCCTGGGGGCGCGGGCCACGGCGGGATGGAATCCTGCCGGGGTCAGCCTGGTCCCCTAAAGCGGCGGTCAATTCTTAAGAGGAGGAGCCCCTGTTTTGAAATCGAACAAAAAATATCTGATCCTGGCAGTACTATTCGGTTTGATCACCGTGCTGTTGATCAGTATCTACCTTAACCGGTGGGGCAGCCGGGCTGTGGATGAGCTGGCCCTGGAAAAGGTGGTGGCGGCACGGGTGACGGTACCTGCCTACACCGTGGTCACGGCGGAGATGCTCGAGCTGGTCTCCCTGCCGGCCATGGCGGTGCACCCCGATGCGGTGCGGGATCTGGAAGAGATTATCGGCGGCGTTACCCGGGCGGAGCTGATCGGCGGAGAGCAGGTTCTGGCCGAACGGGTCGATGTCGACCTGGAGCGGGCCCATTTCGCCTGCCGGGTCCCGGAAGGGATGCGGGCCGTGGCCATACCGGTGGACGCGGTCAGCGGGGTGGCCGGCTATATTTCGCCCGGCGACCGGGTTGATGTCCTGGTCAGCTACAAGGGCGGGGAAGGCACCGTAACCTCTACCGCAATGCAGGATATCATGGTTCTGGCGGCAGGGCCGGGGTACCGGGAGCGGGAGGGGGGCGGGCCCGAGGTGGTCGAAACGCTGACCCTGGCGGTGACCCCCGCCCAGGCCCAGGAGATTGCATTTTACACTCTCGAGTGCTCCTTCCACATAACCCTGCGCTTTCCGGCGGACCGGGAAACCCGCCCGCTGGGAACCTTCGGGGCGAGGGGGGGCTTTTTGCTGCAGCCAGGCACAAATTCATTACCGAAATCGTTGGGAGACAGTGACCATGGAGACAATTAAGATAATCGTTGTCAGCGACAACGACGCTGAAAGGAACAGCGCCCTGGACATCCTGGCCAACGTGGACTATATCGAGGTGGTCGGTGACGGAAAGACAGGCCTCGAAGCCCTGGGATTTCTGGAGGAGTTCCCCGTCGACCTGGTTCTTCTGGGGGCGGCTACCGACGGGGACGGCTATGCGCTGGCGCGGGAACTGCTGCGGCGCAAGCCCGGCGCCGTGGTGATCATGATCGAGCGGGAGCTGACCGAAGAAACGGTGCGCCGGGCCGTTACCGCCGGCGCGCGGGACGTGGTCCTGGCTCCCCTGGAACCGTCCCGCCTGGTGCAGGCAATCTACCTGGGAGCGCAGGATCAGGAGAGCGGCGAGGCAGGAGACGGCGCGGAGCTCCCTGGGAGGGGGAAAGTCCGGGCGCGGGGCCGGATCATGACCTTTTTTTGCACCAAGGGCGGCGTTGGCAAGACCTTCTCCTCGGTCAATACGGCGGTGGCCCTGGCCCGGGCGACCGGGAAAAAAGTAGCCCTGGTAGACCTGGACCTCGATTTTGGAAATGCTGCCCTGGCTTTCAACACTATTTCGCGGCGCAGCCTGCTCGAATTGGCCGGGGAACTTTCCCTCCTGGACATTGACCTGGTGGAAAGCTACCTGGTGGCCCATTCTTCCGGGGTCAAGGTGCTGCCGGCCGGAATTATGCCTCAGGCTGCCGAGCGAATCACCGGCGAACAGGTTGATACGATTCTGCGCACGCTGGCCGCAGCCTACGATTACGTGGTGGTGGATATGCCGCCGCGGATCACCGGGCCGCTGGATCCGGCGATCCGGGA
>CAZPET010000355.1:0-2034 GCA_964585625.1 uncultured Syntrophomonadaceae bacterium | reverse complement strand
TTTTTTGTCATCCTGAGCGAAGCGAAGGATCTCCGCCCCGGAGCAGGGCCGAGCATAACAGCACACACTTTATTTAACCTGATCGAGGTAAAGTTATTTATCTCCATTTTAACATAAATAATCGCAGCCTCTTGCAGGCGTTATACCGATATCTATTCATTTTATTCTTGGAAAAGAGAAGAAAGACATGGGATAAGCCGAATAGCAAATATTTTTATAGAGATATATTTTGCAATTCAAGGATTGAACAATAAAGGATATTTTAAAGATTCTGTCGAACTTAAAGTAAGTTTCAAGATACAATAAGTTCTTATAAATACTAAAATGATGAGGGGTACCGGTGATGAACTGGAAAGATCTTTATAATCAGAAATTGACCTCTGTGGAAGAAGCGGTCGGGGTGGTCCGCCCGGGTGACCGGGTAGTTTTCTCTCACTGTGCCGGAGAATCTTTAACTTTAAGCCGGGCTTTGGTCCTACGCGCCCCGCAGCTCGAGAATGTAACGGTCATTCATTTTCTGATGCTGGGGCCGAACAGATTTTGCGATCCGGGAATGGAAAAACATTTTACACACCTTTCTCTCTTTGCCGGGGCTTCGGTGCGTGAAGCGGTCAACAGCGGCCGGGCCGATTTTATTCCCTGTTTTTTCTCCGAAGTGCCGCGGCTTTTCCGGGAAAGTTATCTTCCGGTCGATACGGCCCTGATCCATGTCAGCCCGCCCGACGAACATGGATTTATGAGCTTCGGCGTGGCGGTGGACTATACGAAAATTGCCGCGCGCTGCGCCGGGAGGGTGGTTGCAGCGGTGAACCCCCGCATGCCCCGCACACTCGGGGACAGCTTCATCCATGTTTCCGAGGTGGATTACCTGGTGGAGATCGAAGAGCCGGTAATCGAAGTGCCTCTTCCGGCAATCGGGCCGGTCGAAGAAGCCATCGGCCGTCATGTGGCCTCCTTGATCGAAGATGGCGCCACGCTGCAGCTGGGTATCGGGGCGATTCCCGATGCTGCCTTAAAGTTTTTAACAGACAAAAAAGATCTGGGGATCCATACCGAAATGTTTTCTGACGGTGTGGTCGACCTGGTAGAGGCAGGGGTCATTACCAACGAAGCAAAGTCGATTCACAGGGGCAAGCTGATCGCCACCTTTCTCATGGGCACGCGGCGGCTCTACGATTTTGTCCATGACAATCCCGCGGTGGAGATGCATACCGTCGATTATACCAATGATCCGGGCGTGATCGGGCGAAACCGTAAAATGGTGGCCATAAACGGGGCTATAGAAGTCGATCTTACCGGCCAGGTGTGCGCCGACTCGATCGGCTTTACTCATTACAGCGGTGTCGGTGGACAGGTTGATTTTGTCCGCGGCGCCGCCCGCTCTCCGGAAGGAAAATCGATCATCGTGCTTCCCTCCACGGCGGCGGAGGGGCAGGTTTCGCGCATCTGCGTGTCCCTCTCTGAAGGAGCCTCGGTGACCACCACGCGCAACGACGTTCATTACGTGGTTACCGAATATGGAATTGCCGACCTGCGGGGTAAAAGTTTTCGCCGGAGAGCCGAAGCCCTTATCGCCATTGCCCATCCCGATTTTCGCCGCGAGCTAAGCGAAGGGGTGAAAGCAAAAAGATCAATCTTGATTCATCCCCCGGTTGTGGAAGAGGCTGCACCGGCCCGGCCGTTCAAAGCGGCAGCCGGATGGGGCAGGCGCGGCTAGCGCACTGTCAAGGGTCTCTCTCCCCCCTTTGAAAAAGGGGGCCGGGAGGGATTTTGCAAATCCTGATATTTTCTAGGCTCCCCATCCCGATGGGGATAGACCTGTGCTTGCAGGTCTGTCCCCGAACCTTATCTGAGGGGGCCGGGGGTGATTTAAAAGCAACGCACCTCTACCTGTCATCCTGAGGGCGAAGCCCGAAGGATCTCGCATTCTGTGTAACGCTTGCACCAGAATCACCTCCTCTCAATGGCTTCAAAGATAGGGCCGCCGTTTAACCGCTACCCGGTGGGGTATACTAAATTCCCCGGGAATTACGG
>CAZPET010000354.1:0-2039 GCA_964585625.1 uncultured Syntrophomonadaceae bacterium | reverse complement strand
AAAAAGCGTCAGGACAGAGCCTCTCCATATCCGCGGCCAGCTCCAGGGCTGCAGGGATATGGCGCAGCGCCGCGGCGAAGCCGCCCGGCCCGGTAGTTTCCTGTCCGACAATTCCGTAAGTCAGCGGGAGCAGTTCATCTTTCAGCCGGGCAGCTGAGCCGCCGACGCGGAACTGGCTGATCACGAAATCAGCTTCAGGCAGCGCAGCCCGGCGCTCCAGGGTCTCAGTCAGCCTGACCTGCCCTTCGAGGCCGGCCTTCCGGATCATGCGGCGGGAAAGCCCGGCTACGGCCGAGAGCTTTGCGGCGCCGGTCTCGATATCGACGAGGCAGATTTCGAAAACCGGAAAGGAATCGTAATTATCGAGAATCCCCCCGATCAGCTCGGGAGTATAGCTTGACCCCCCGCCGATGACGGCAATTTTCAAATAGCCTCTCCCCTCTCCTGCGGTGCCGGCGGGCAGCTGCACCTTGATCCCCCGGCCTGGTTTAGTTTCCCTCTCGATTATATCCGGGCTTCCCGGGGATGACAAGCAGTGGGATCGCGCAAAATGATGCCCAGAATGACAGGCGGTGAGCCCGGGTTCTTCCTCCCGTTCCCGATCATTCTGAGCACAGAATTAAACTGAGTTGGTTTACCTTCTGACCGGCCGCATAGAACCCAGGCCGAACTTCATTCTTTTACTTTTACGGTCAGCTTTTTTAAGAGTTCACGGATAAAGCCGGTCAGCCGCTCGAGAAGCATAACCAGGAAACTGCCGCCCGGTTCCGGTATTTCTGGAAATTCGGGTTCCGGCTTGGGAACTTCCGGCGGTTCCGGTACAGGTTCTGGTATCTCCGGCAGTTCCGGCCCAGGTGTTTGCGGCGGATCCGGCAATTCCGGTATTTCATCCGGCGGAATAGGCGGCACCGGCCCGGGCGGTGGCGGTTCAACAGCGGGCGGGGATGGCGTGGCCAGCAGTCCGCCCAGGTAATCGCGCACGATGCTGATTCCATAATCTGCGCCAACGGCCCATTTGCCGCCCAGTTCTTCAACAAACCGGATCCGGCCGGCCCAGGGCTGTGCCAGCACAACCCAGTAGCGCCCGTGGGGGATGCCCACAGGCTCCAGTCCTACATAAGCGCACATATGATTAAAATGACCCCTGACCCCTTCTTCCGGCGTGGTAAATGTTTCGAAATCGGCCGTGCTGTCCCCTTTAGGGCTTCGCACCTTGATTCCGGCCCAGTTGTTCTGGCCGGGCTGCACCGCGCCGCCGTAACGCCCGAAGGCGGTCTCCTTGGCGCTCTGGGCGTAAAGAACTTCTGGACGGATCCCCGTGAGCGCGCCGTAGCGCCAGTATTCCGGAGCAATCCCGATGAAGCGCGCATGAGCCTGTTTGCGCCGGGCCCATTCCTGCGCCTGCTGAACAGTTGCCGCGGGCTTGCCGAGAAGCGGGGTCCCGGCAGGCGGCTGCAGCTGCAGGCGCACCGCGTTTAAAAAGGAGCTCCACCCGCCGGGTCGCCCGCGAAGAACGCGGGGGCAGTTCTTGCCCGACCAGTAATTGTGCTGCTTGACCCGCTCCGGCTCCAGGGAAAAATCACGGAGCAGCTTCGCCGTAAGCCAGGCCGCGTTTTTTTCAGCCTCCGTGCGAACACCGTCCCTGTTTTCGCAGATTTCGATACCGATGCTCTCCCTGTTCCCGGTGCCGTTTGACCCGTCACCGGCATGCCACCCGTTTTCATTCAGCGGCAGGTGCTGTACGATTATCCGGTCATCGACGGTGAAATGCCAGCTGGCCGGGATAGAGGAAGCAATATCACCTTTCAGGTAACGCGCATGGGCCTTTGCGTCTGCGCCGGCATTGGGATTGGCGGTATCGTGGATCGTGATATAGCGGGGACTCAACCTGTAGCCGGGCCGGTTGCGCCGCCCGCGCGGAATAAAATCTTCGATCATTATGACCAACATTTTCACCTCCCCTCAAAGAGGGTTATAGACAATCAGCCGGGGCGGGTCATACCAATTGTATTTACGCCCCGCTATATTGTAAGCAGCAC
>CAZPET010000353.1:0-2048 GCA_964585625.1 uncultured Syntrophomonadaceae bacterium | reverse complement strand
TGTGGATCAAATAGTTCTATTCAGGTAATCTTGCTGGGGTTTACAAAGTTATTGACGGCAATTGAAATCGTTGGATGTGGGGATAAGCGAAAGCGGTGTGGCCTGCAGAAGAATCCGGCCACGAAGACTTTGCTCGCAATGATCGCGGAATTTCCGATCAATTCTTTGGATTACTTCTTCGGTCTGCTTATGATTCAGTTCACGCAGCAACGCCAGAAACTGTGCTTCATTCCACCGGCAGATGACATCACCCTGGCGCAAGTTACGGATCAATACTTCATTTAAAAGTTGCATTGGTCCGGCAAGTTTTTTCTGTTCGAGCAAATTATATTCGGGGTGCGTCAGAGTGAAAAGAACAAGAAAAGCCGGATGTCCGCTACGCCTCATTTTTCGTTCTTCCAGCTTGTAGAGGTAGCGAAAAATATCCGCATCGCATTGAAAGGCGCCATCTATCGAATCCCGTTCCCTGAGCTGATTGGAGATAATATTCAAATCTCTTTCCACAGACTCGTGATCAAGCATCAACCGCCGGTAGATACTGCGCATTGCTGGAGAAGGTTTTACACCCATTTCGCGGTAGTAAAGAGAAGTAACGTATTCGTAGTGTGACCGGGCCAGCCCGTTTTTTCCTTCCTCCAGCAGCGCCTCCATCAGGGAGATATGCAATCCTTCTTCAAAAGGCTCCAGCAGCGCCGCTCTTTCACTGATTTTGATAATCTTTTCAAACTGGCGCTTTGCTTTAAACAGCCTGTTTAGCCGGGATACGCTTTCAACATACAGACGGCGGAAATAATTCCGGTGGGGTTCAATCCATAAAATATCCTGAAATCCTGAAAGAAAGGACCCCTTGTACAGATTCAACGCTTCTTTCAGGGAAACACATGCTTTGTCCGGGTTTTCATCTGCCAGTTGAGACCCCAGGAGACATTTACGCTCAAATTCTTCTATGTCCAACCAGTATTGCGCACTATTCCACCGGTAACGGCCTTGTGAGGATAGGATCATCTCTTGAGTTCCCGAGAGAGACTCTATGTTGAACATTTGGCGCAATCGATATATCGAGGTGCGGAGAGCCTGTTCGGGATTTTTCAATTCTTCGGATTTTGTCCAGATATTCTGAAGCAGTTCCTCCGTGGTAATGCTCCGGGAATGGTTGACCACCAGGTAGATGAACAGGCTCCAGAGGCGGTGCGAGCGGTGCGAGGTGTCCGAGATCAATTTCTCACCGCGGTGAACCCGGAAATCACCCAGGGTGTATATGTAGATGTAATCGCTTGTAACCGTTTCTGGTTTTCGTCTGAGGTTCATCTTTTTCTCCGGTTATTAGAATCAAACGTATGTTTAACAATGGTAATCTTCACTAAAACAGCCCCAAAATCCTGCTTACCGGCAAGCTTCACCGGGTTCTGTAGGCTAAAAATTTTAAAATCGTATAAAATCATCCTGCGATATTCTAAGTCAACGGGTAGATGAATAAGCATACCGGGGGGAGAGTTTATGCTGCGCAGACGTCACTACCGCCGGACTTCTCCGGGCAGCATGTTTTCATTCGTTATCCTGGTCCTGATTTTACTTTTCCTGGTTGAAGGACTGCTGGTGGTTGAGCGGAAAATACGCCCGTCAATCCTGGCTGCCGCCGTGATGGAATGTGACGGCATCGCGACCATGGCCATCAACAAGGTTATTTTGGAAGAAGTAGTGCCTACCGTGAGCTACAAAGATCTAATAATTGTTGAAAAGGATAAAAGCGGTAAAATAGTGATGGCTCAAACAAATACCGTGGAGATAAACAGGATCATGGCTTTAACGACGGTTGCAACCGGGGAAGCCGTAACCGAAATCAGCGAGTGTGATATCAAGATTCCGCTCGGTAAAATAACCGACATCTATTTCCTGGCCTCATACGGACCTAAAATCCCGGTAAGACTGAAGCCCATGGGCCGGGTGAACACGGTGGTGTTTGATAAGTTTGAAGATGCGAGAATTAACCATAACCGTCATAAAATTTATCTGCAGGTAATTACAGAGGTGCAGATTATCATTCCCCT
>CAZPET010000352.1:0-2057 GCA_964585625.1 uncultured Syntrophomonadaceae bacterium | reverse complement strand
GGCACCGTCGAGAAGCGTCTCCACATAGCTTTTTATCGTTGTCAGGGGTGTCCTCAGCTCATGCGATACATCGGCCACAAATTCCTGCTGCTGCCTGATCAGCGCCCTCTCCACAGTGACGTCATGGAGCACCACCAGAGTGCCCTCCGCCCTCCCCTCCTCCTCCTCGAAAGGAGCAAGGGTAACCTTTAACGCCACCGCCGGCGCATCCCGGGCCACCTCCAGCGTGAGCGGCTCGCGGTGGCGCAAAAACCGGCGCAGCGGCGGCGCCCCCACCAGGCTTTTAAGCAGGCTGAAACCGTACCTGCCCCGATGTGAATGCTCTTCTCTTTGGCTGAATTTGTCCAGAAGCGCCTGCGCCGCCGGGTTGATATGGATGAGGCGACCCTTCCCGTCGAGAGCGATGACCCCGTCGTTCATATGGTTGATGATCGCCTCTATTTTACTCTTCTCTGTAGAGATCGCTTTTATGTTCCGGTCCAGCCGCCGGGCGAGATAATTAAAGGATGCGCCCAGCCGGCCGATCTCGTCGCCCGATTTAACCCTGATCACCTGTGAGAAATCACCGCGAGCCATCAGCCCCGCCTGCCGGGTCACTTCCTGGATCGGGGTGGTGATCGTCCTCGCTAGAACCATGCCTAGAAGCGTACTTATTGCCAAAACGAGGCCGGAACCGCTCAGCAGGATCAGCTTGATCTGATTCAAAACGGTGTCGACCTTCTTCAGAGAACCGCTCAGGTAGATCACTCCGTTGACATCGCCTCCCCCTTTCAAGGGAAAAGCGAGGTAACAGCGCCTCTCTCCGGCGGCGGGATCGAGGCGGATCGCCTCTCCCTGCTCACCCGCCAGCGCCCTGGTCACCTCATCTCGGATCAGGCGGCCTCCCACCTGGGTTTGGCTTTTGGAGCTGCCGCAGATATGGGCAGAGGAATCCAAAACAGCGATCTCCGTTTCGCGGAGCCCGCTAAATTCCCGGACCAGATTGGCGATATCCTCGGATGACTCAGGCTCATCCCGTAAGAAAGGCTCCAGAAATGAAGCGAGCAGGCGAGCCTGGTATTCCAGGCCCGTCTTGAAATTATGCAGATAATACTGCTCCAGCGACTGCACCAGGTAGACGCTGATCAGCTGCAGGGCAAAGAGCAGGAGCAGGGAATAGACCAGCACAATCTTCCATTGCAGGCTTCTAAAACGGATGCTTCTGCCTGAAATAATAGCCCACACCCCTCTTGGTATGTATATATTCCGGCTCGGCGGGGTTTAACTCCAGCTTCTCCCGCAGCCGCCTGATCGTCACATCAACCGTCCGCTCGTCGCCGTAAAAATCGTATCCCCAGACGGAGTTAAGCAGCTGCTGCCGGTTGAAAAGACGTCCCGGCCTCTGGATCAGCACCGCTAAGAGATCGAACTCTTTGGGCGTCAGATCCACCGGACGGCCGCGATTAAAAACCTGCATCGTCTCCGGATCGACAAGAAGATCGCCCTGGCGCCATTTTTTTTGTCCCCCCCCGACAAAAGCGCGGGTACGCCTGAGGGTGGCCTTTACCCTGGCCATGACTTCCCGTGCACTGAAGGGCTTCGTGACGTAATCGTCGGCCCCCAGCTCCAGACCGAGGACCTTGTCCAGCTCCGATTCTTTCGCCGTCAGCATGATGATGGGGATCTCTTTATGAGCCCGAATCTCGCGGCATACGGCGAAACCGTCCTTTTTGGGCAGCATGATATCGAGGAGGATCAGATCGGGCTCCTTTTCTTCCAGGCGCTCCAGCGCTTCCTCGCCATCGAAGGCCAGGACAACCTCATACCCTTCCCTCTCCAGATTATACTTCAAGATCTCGGCGATGGGCCGCTCGTCGTCGACTACCAGTATCCGCGCAGTCAAATGATCGCTCCTTAAAAAAAGTAGACCTGATTTACTTCTTTTCCCGGGGTGCAAATCCCTGCCGATTTCCCCATGACAAAAAAGGGGCCGCCCTTTACGGACAGCCCCTTTACAGATCCGTTTGGAAATTTAAGGGCTGAAGAAATTCAGAGGATTAACCGTGGGATTGGCCGAC
>CAZPET010000351.1:0-2064 GCA_964585625.1 uncultured Syntrophomonadaceae bacterium | reverse complement strand
CCGCCGTGGCGATCAGCAGAAAAGAGAGCTGACCAATCATGCTTTCTATACCTTCAGCGGTGGCGAAAAAGCTATGGCCATGTATATACCGCTTTTTTCCGCCGCCTATTCCCGCTACCTGGAGGCGGGACCCGAGGCGCCATTTATCATTTCCCTTGATGAAGCTTTTGCCGGGGTTGATGAGCAAAACATCGCCGATATGTTTGACGTGATGGAGCAGCTGGGCTTTAATTACCTGATCAATTCCCAATCCCTGTGGGGCGATTATGATACAGTGCCTGGCCTCTCTATTTGCGAACTGATCCGTCCCCAGAACGCGCCTTTCGTTTCGGTGGCCCGCTACGTCTGGAACGGCAGCTACCGCCGGCTGATCACCACCAAAGAAGAACTAGAATAAGCCCTGGCGTGATATTTGATATAACCTGGCGTCTCTATGGTGGGAGCAAGATTTGGAGAGAGGTAGAATTCATGCAAAGCCAAAAAAACTCACTAAAAGAGGCCTTAAACTATTTCAACAGATCACCGGTCTTGCGGCGCATGCTGCAGAAGTTTGCCCAAAAGTACCGCTCCCTCGGGCGCACCGGCGGTTCAGTCCGCTTGCAGTTGCTTTCGCCCGAAGAGCGCGAAAGTCTTGGCGGGCTGCTGGGCCAAGACTTAAGCCGGCAGAAAGCGGCAACCGTTTCAACTGCGCAGCTTGAACAAGCGTTGCGGCAAACTCGCTTTACCAGGCTATCCCTGCAAGAGTTACTATTTGCCTTCATAGGCGGTCCCATTTTAACCAGGACGGAAGAAAAAGAGCGCTACGAAGCGGAAAAACAACAATACTTCAGCAAACTGGCCCGGGACTGCGGAAGCCGTGCCGGAAGCGATTGGCTTGAGCACATTATTAAAAAAGGACGCG
Organism: uncultured Syntrophomonadaceae bacterium; assembly: GCA_964585625.1. GTDB lineage: Bacteria > Bacillota > Dethiobacteria > DTU022 > DTU022 > JAAZIN01. The sequence continues at coordinate 1,163 of CAZPET010000351.1, read as the reverse complement.
GCAGCCGGGGCATTCACCTGGTTTACCGGCGGGATAAAGTTGAACTGCATCGTAACTTAACCCGCGTGCTGTCGGCTTTACAGCAATTGCCCGCTGATGGGTACGAAAGATTGCCGGTATTTGCCGCCCGGGTCACCGGCGACCCCCATGGTTTCGATCCGGTAACCGAGCAGGGTCGGCTGCTGATTGAAGCTTTGCGATTTCTTCACCCGGAGGAAGGAGATCCCAACCGCCAGCCCATTACTTCCGAAGATATTAGTGAACTGCTGGCCGCATCCGGTATCCTCCGGGACGATATCTTCAATTTTGTTACCTGCACCGGGCTGCTTGCCTTCCGTGAGAAGAACCGAAAACTGCTTACCTGGGAAAGCGCCCATGCTGAAAGTATTGTTTTAAACGTGCCCCTGCGCGAAGTGGTAAAAATTGAAACCCTTCTTCCCGCGCTTCCGGCGGTTCCTGCCGGAACACTAAAATCTGTTTTCGTAGTAGAGAATCCCGGAGTATTCTCGCAAATCCTGGACGCCTTCGCCGACCGCCCGCATCCCCCGCTGATCTGTACCCACGGACAGTTCAGGCTGGCGGCGCTTCTGCTTCTGGACAAACTGGCTCACGGAAGCGTACGCATTTTCTATTCCGGCGACTTCGACCCGGAAGGGCTGCAGATAGCTCAGCGCTTGTTGCAGCGCTATCCCCATACCGCCGCAGCGTGGCGTTACAGCATAGACGATTACACGAACACCAACCCATCACAACCGCTGGATTCAGGTAGGCTAAACAAGCTGAACCAGATCAGCCACCCTGCGCTGATCGAAGCCAAATGTTCAATTTTTAATACCGGTAAAGCCGGCTACCAGGAACAGATCATCTCATACCTGATCGAAGACTTGAAAGCACAATTCTTCCCGCCTGACAAAAACTAACCGGCCAAAGCCGGCGTGTCAGGCTCACCCCTACTCTGCCAACATTAACCTTTTTCAAAAGGGGCCGATATTGGTTTATGGAGGTGGATGAAAATGAGTAACACCGTGAGAGATTTGGTCACTATACGCAGGATGAGCATTGAGGCGCTATTTGATAAGCTTGGTACTGTAGGAGGTGGAAGCCACGCTATGTGCCACCTTCCCCCTCACCGACTTTCAGATCGCGGGAAAGCGTCACGGCCC
>CAZPET010000350.1:0-2066 GCA_964585625.1 uncultured Syntrophomonadaceae bacterium | reverse complement strand
TCCGCTTTCACGATTACGGCCCCGCTTACGACCATTATGATCTGCCGAATGTGCACCTTTTCAAGGAGCAGATAGCCCTTTTCAAAGAATCCCTGCTTGGCGCCGCCCCCGGTGCGGAGCAGCAGAGAGACACCGACCTGATGCTCGCCCTGGGGGAGATCTTTACCCTGGTGGTATACGGCCAGCTGATCCTGGAAAACGCCGTGATCTACGACGTCGGCACAGAAACTGTCGACCGGATCTTCGACTTCATGGTCCGCGATTTCTCCAGGTTTGCGCTGCAGCTTTACAGCAAGCGGGGCACCACCCCCGCCCAGGCGGACCTGCTGCAGAAGATGATCCGGAAACCGGCTGCCGATCCGGAAAGATTCACCCGCTTCTGGCGCGACCGGGTCCTGTCGCTGAAAGACACCTATGAGATGAACCCCTAACTCCCGGCAAACCCGGTTAATGGATGTATGAGAAAAAAGAAGTTTTAAAAACCGCCGGTCTTTCCTACAGACCGGCGGTTTAATCCATGCCTCTGCGCTACAGGCTCCCGAGGTACTTTTATTTATTTAGTTCTACGGGAAACTTGTCCAGCAGGCCGACGATGCGGCGTAAGATAAGGATAGCGTCACCCACATTCACATTGCTGCTGCCGTTTACATCCGCAGTCCACAACTGCTCAGAGTCAAGTTTGGCCAGGCCGACGATATGACGTAGGACCATGATGGCGTCACCTACGTTTATGTTTCTGTCCAGGTTGACATCACCGAAGGGAAAGTTGAATTCATAAACGCCAAACTTGCTGAACCCCCCGGAGACATAGGCCCAGATTACTTGACGATCTGTATCCACTCCCTGGTTGGGCAGGAGTTCCCAGGTGCCTGTTGCTTCATTGAAGCGATATAGCTTAAGGTTTTCTTCGCTTACCCCCTCGGGAAGTGATGCAGGGTCATAGCCAATCTCGATTAGGGCAACGCTGCTCTCAAGGCTTCCTTCAAGCACCCTGATGTCAAGATAAATATTCGCCGCTGTACGGTTAGTGGGGGCTACATCTACAGGGCTTACGCTGGAACGAATTAGGGCCAACTCTACATCAACAACCGGGTCAGCTGATATTATTTGGACAGATACAGTATCGTTGGCAAATTTCAGACGGGCTTCGTATCGATTGTCTGCTTCGTTCCACACTGTTTCTACTGTTTGGGACGCGATGGCAAGAAGGGAATCATACCTGGTTTGTGCTGCACCCTGGATCGCGGTGAGACGAATCCCGGCAGAATCATCCATAAATTCATCGATAAAGGCAGCATGCGGATTAACCAGGCGCAGCACTGAGTTAACCTGGTCGGCGGTGCCGCTATCGGGGAAGGGCGGCGCTACCAAGGTCTCAGCACTTGTGAGGGCCGTTTCCGCTTCTCCGGACAGGACCTTTCGCCTCGCCTCGATCGCCATCCACACTGCTGCGAGGCGATTCTGGAGGGTAGTCTTATCTTCACTGTCTGGTAGGGCTTCTACGAATGTATTTGCCTCGTTATATAGGCTCAGGGCTGAAATCAGTTCCGCAACACCGGCGGTAGAGCCGAAGGGATCTGCCACCGCCTCCTCAGCAGCGGCCACTGCTGTTTTCTCTTGCTCATTCAAATAGCTCCAGGTTAATTTGATGAACCCGTTGCTGGTATCATCAAAATATCTGTAACCGTCAACAGCGATATAATAGGTGGTTCCGGCCTCGGCAAAAAAGGTTGCCCGGCCGGTCCATTGGTCATCGTCATAGTCGTTGCTCGCAATGGCAGTCAGGTTAGCCACATTGTCGCCGGTATATACCCCGAGAGCCGGATCAAACCTGCTGCCTGTAGTATCAAAGGTGACACTGCCGGATATGGGCGCAGTCCATAACCACCATACCGATTTACCGCCGGGATCATTATTATGATCGGGTTCTTCCGGTTCTTTTGTCGCCCCCGTGTTGGCCCCGATAGTGTATCCGGATATTCCGGATAAACTATAGCTGTGAGCGAAATTATCGTTAGTCAATCCCTCTTCAAGGTAAATATCGACGGCAGTAGTGACGTTTTCTT
>CAZPET010000349.1:0-2085 GCA_964585625.1 uncultured Syntrophomonadaceae bacterium | reverse complement strand
TGGTGGAGGCGGCGGGAATCGAACCCGCGTCCGAAGGTCAAGCAACAGGAACTTCTACAGGCTTAGCTCCGGTTTTCTTCTCGCAGCGCCGGCTCCCCAGAGCGGGATCCGCCGCTGCCGGCTCCGTTGAATTTCCCCCTGCAGCGGTGGAGCGACCGCTTGCAGCGGTAGGCCGGTTTGTCGACGCCCCTGCTCCATCCCCCGGTCAGGGAGGGAAGGGACGCGCCGCTTAATTAAGCAGCGTAGGCTAGATTATCGTTGGCGTTTATAGCCGTTCCATGTTTTTACCGGGCCATGGTCCCGGACCTGCAGTTCCTGCCCCCACAACCCCCGTCGAATCCTTACGCCCCCATGATTATTAGAGCCTCAACTATATTATAGCCGAAATGACCCCAAAAATAAACCCGCCTGTTCCAAATATTTATAATCGTGGCACCCGTGGCACATGCCGGGCCAGTATCAATCAAACAGAGCAGCTGTTCAACCCGCCGGCCGGCTTTTTCAATGACAAGCATTTAATAGTTCTGCATCCTCTCTTTTAGGCCGCGCTCCGCTTCGCGGCGCTGGTCGCGTTCGGCAATCGCCTGGCGCTTGTCATAAAGCCGCTTTCCCCTGGCCAGGGCCAGCTCTACCTTAACCAGCCCCTGTTTTAGATATATTTTCACCGGAACCAGAGTATAGCCTTTTTCTTTCACCTTTCCCGCGAGGCGGCCGATCTCGGCCTTGTGCATCAGCAGTTTCCGGATGCGCAGCGGGTCGTGATTGAAACGATTACCCTGATCGTAAGGGCTGATATGCATGTTGTAGAGAAAAAGCTCTCCTCCCTCAACCCGGGCATAGCTGTCCTTCAGATTCACCTTGGCGCCGCGGACAGATTTCACCTCTGTGCCTGTAAGCACGATTCCGGCCTCGTAGGTTTCATCAATATGGTAATCATGGTAAGCCTTGCGATTGCGGCTGATCAATTTTTCCATGTTTCCAGTTCCTTTGTCGAGAAAAATAAACCCTACCGGTTATAATTTCACGATCGAATAGGGTTCGTCTGAATACGGTTTCTTGCAGTGATGATCATAACACCGCTATACCCTGTCGTCAAGAAATAACTTTGCAAACCCTTCCGGCAAGTGTAAAAATTGATTTGATTTCTGATCATATGGTATATATATAATTGCATTAATTGATTTGTAAACTATTAGAAAAGAGGAGGTTGTTGCGATTTCCCTGGCATTATCATTTCTGGCATTGGCGCAGTTGTTATTATTGGGCTGGGGGTTTTGGGCCGGTATGCAGATCGTCTCTGATGACCCCAAGCAGATCCGGCTTCCTCTACCGGTCAGGGTTATCCTCAGCTTATCCCTGGTTTTAACTGCATTCTTGATTTCTTTATCCTTGCGCAGCGCTATCAGCAACCTGGTGCTCCTGGGCATGATTCTTTCTTATTTCGGTGATATGTTCAACGCTGAGGTGATCCCCTTTCCGGTGCCGCTGCTCGGAGGAATGACCGCTTTTGGGGCGGCTCACTGTTTTTACATTGCTGCTTTCTATTTTTTGCTTAAACCCACCGGAGCTTTGATTCCGGTGTATTTTTGGATCTGCCTGGCCGCGGTTTGGCTGGTTACGACAATCTGTTGGCGGCAATTCATCCGCAATCCCGAAAGAATACCGGCCTTGAATTTCGGCTCCCTGATCTATGCCCTGCTCATCGGAACGATGGCCTATTTCACTTTCATCGTGGGCCTTAAATTGGACGGCTGGTGGTGGATGATTTTGCTCGGAGCTCTGCTTTTCTATATTTCGGATACGATTATCGGGATCACTGATATCGGCAGGGTAGCGCTGAAAAAACCTCATCTCTGGATCTGGATGACCTACGTTCTCGGCCAGATGGGGATTATCTACGGCGTCTGGATTGGGTTTACCACGTAGTGTAGATTACGGGCGAACAAAGTTCGCCCCTGCCGCTGATCTGCAGTTATGTTACTGTAAATAGAGGGCGAATACAATTCGCCCCTTTCAAACAATACGCTTGCTTATTGTTTAGCCTTGTTCACATGGCGACTCTTTACATATGCCACGATCAGCGCA
>CAZPET010000348.1:0-2094 GCA_964585625.1 uncultured Syntrophomonadaceae bacterium | reverse complement strand
TTCGTCAATTAGCGAAGCGTTTCCAATGGTAATTGGCGAGGCCATGGCCTGCGGGGTACCCTGCGTGGTAACTGATGTGGGCGACTCTGCTTTAATCGTTGGTGATACGGGCAGGGTCGTCCCGCCGAAAGACCCCGCCGCGCTGGCCGGCGCCTGGGGTGAACTGATCCGGATGACCCCGGAGGCAAGGGCCGGACTGGGGGCGGCGTCCAGGAACAGGATCATGGAGAATTTCAGCTTGCCGGTTATCGCGGCGCGCTATGAGCAGCTATACAGGGAATTAATGCCAGGCCCCTTTACTTGTAGCTAACTATTATGGTTGGGAGATAATACTTTGTTGGTTTTAGTTATTTCCAATTATTCATTTTCATTGGTAAATCTTCGTGGAGAACTGATCAAAACAATAATTGAATACGGGCATGAAGTAATCGCAGTTGCTCCTGATAATGAATTCGCGGCACAGGTTCGGAAACTCGGAGCCGGTTATAGGACAATACCGCTTAACGGAACCGGATTAAACCCATTTAAAGACCTGGTGACATTATTAAGCTTGATTAAGATTATGAGAAGCATTAAACCGGATCTGGTTTTTTCGTACACAATTAAACCGGTTCTTTATTGTTCATTAACGGCATGGATAACCGGAACTGAAAATATATGTTCGTTATTTCCGGGGTTGGGTTATATTTTTACCGAAAGAAGAAATTTAAAGCATCAGTTACTAAACTTCTTTACTAAAATAATTTTAAGAGTGGCTTTATCCAAAAACAAGGTGGTTTTTTTCCAAAATCCGGATGACTTAAATCTGTTCTTTAAAAATAAACTCCTGAAAGAGGGTACACAGGCAATTGTGGTACACGGTTCAGGAGTGGATTTGGAAAAGTTTTTTTATGTACCTCCTCCAGACGATCCCATCTCGTTTTTATTGATCGCAAGATTGCTCTGGGATAAAGGGATCGGTGAATACGTGGAGGCAGCGCGTTTGCTGAGACCGCTTTATCCGAAAGTTAAATTTAAATTGCTGGGTCCATTTGACAGTAACCCCGCAGCAATCTCCCCCGGACAGATTAATCGATGGGTCAAGGAGGGAGTAGTCGAATATTTAGGGGAGACAGATGACGTTAGGCCGCATCTGGCCGAAACCTCTATTTATGTTCTACCTTCTGCATACCGTGAAGGCACGCCCCGCTCGGTTCTCGAAGCAATGGCTGTAGGGCGCCCCATTATAACCACTGATGTCCCCGGATGCCGGGAAACGGTCCGGAATGGGGTTAACGGCTTTTTAATTCCGCCAAAAGACAGTCACGCCTTGGCCCGTGCGATGGAAAAATTCATTAAAGAACCTCGGTTGATTGAAAAAATGGGCTTAAAGAGCCGCGAATATGCCAGTAAAAAATATAATGTCCACGAAGTAAACCAGGTAATGCTTGAAGCAATGGGGTTGAGAAGGGAAGGCCGATGATATTTTAATTAACAGGCAGGGAAAGCGGGTTTTATATGGAACTATAGCATGTTGTCATCGATCAACTGCATTGACAGAAATGGAGACACTTGTTTTATGCATATTCTGATGTTGGATCAATATTTCGCCACAACCGGCGGCGGTTTGGGGAAGCGCTTTTTTGAGATAGGACGCCGCCTGGTTGAGCAGGGGCATCAGGTCACCGTGATATCGGGAAATTCCGAACTGGGTATGCCCCTAGGTAAAAATAGGATTGGCTTGCTGCAGCAGGATGGAATGGCTGTGGTAGTCTTCAATCTGGACGGCAAGCGGAAAGGGGAAGCAGGGACGCGGGAGAGGCGCCGGGTATCGTCGGCTTTTGCCCGGCTGGCCGGCCGGCAGGGCAGGCGGCTGCCGCGCCCGGACATGGTGCTGGCTGCTTCACCTCCGCTGAGCACATCAAAACCTGCATTATCTTTAAGCCGCTATTACGCAGTGCCCCTGGTAATGGATATCCGGGAAGCAGAACCGGCCTTGAATCAGCCCGGGGTCGGGGTGAGAGGCCTGCTTCTAACATCATCAGCCCGGCGGCTGGCCCTGCAAACATTCCGCTTTTCTACGGCTATTATCACGACCGGGGAGGAAGTTGCTGC
>CAZPET010000347.1:0-2121 GCA_964585625.1 uncultured Syntrophomonadaceae bacterium | reverse complement strand
ATGTGCACCACTTTTGCTCTCCTCTTCTATACATTTTCCGACTTCTGGATCAGAGTCTTTATCAATGATCCCATCGTGATAGAACTGGGAGCAAAAATTATCAGATCATTTGCCCTGGGCATGCCTGTTTTGGGGGCCCAGATGCTCCTGATGTCCATGTTTCAGTCCCTCGGCAAACCGGTCCAGTCCCTGGTGATATCGCTGGGCCGGCAAGGTCTCTTCTACATCCCTTTCCTGAGCATCTTCAGTTCGATATGGGGATTTAACGGGTTTATCCGCGCCCTGCCGGCGGCGGATGCGGCCACGACGCTTCTTTCATTGATTCTGTTTTTGTTCTTGAAGCAAGAATTTCAGATTTCATCCCGCCCTCTGCCGGAGAAGTTGGTTATACCGGAATAACGGTAACCGTTCCATCCGCTGAACGAGTAGTTAAACCTGCCGGTTATTTGATCTTGTCAAGCAGGTAGTTTTCAGCAGCGGCGATATCGGGATCGCACCCGTTGATCACGTCTTCCACGGTCCACTCCACCGGGATATGAGGCTGGAAGCCGATTCCTTCAATGGGGCGGCCGTCATTGCGCCGGAAATCGCCCGTGGAGTAGCGGGCGTATCCCCCCCGGAAGTTGAAGCGCACCGGATTGCCGCTGGAGCCGGCCGTGGGGCGTCCGGCCAGCAGGGCGCGCTGCGAATCTTTCATCGCGGCGACAAAATTTTCGGCAGTGCTCACCGTGAAAACATCCGTCAGCAGGACCACGGGACCGCCATAATATGAGCCGCCGGGTTTGACCCGGTAAATATACTCCCGCGCCCAGCCGCGCTGGGGCAGCGGCACGGTATAATATTCGCGCCCGTAAACAAAGGGCTCTTCAAAGAAGCGGCCGGCAATGCGGTCGGAATTGGCGGTGCTGCCGCCCCCGTTCAGCCTCAGGTCGAGAATCAGGGCCGGTGCATCCAGGAGCGCATCTAGGGCGCGGTCAAATTCGGCCACGAGATTTCTCCCCCCCGAGCTGAAGGTGGGGATGTTGATATAGCCGATCCCCGAGCCGAGATGCTTCCCCTCGATTACCGGGCTTGTACCGCCCTGTGCCGGATCGCTGTTAAAGAGGGGCTTCGGGGGGGCTCCGGTAAGTTGAGCCCGGCGGCTGTTCCCCTCAACATCCAGGTAGGTCAGCTCGAAGGTTTCACCCGCGGCGGCGGTCATCAGGGTAAGGTATCCTTTCTGCAGGCGCTGCCTCTCAGTGGAGCCGGAGATCTGCCATGTTTCGAGGGCGGCCAGGTATTCCGTGACGGTCAGTCCGTCCCGCCCGGTGATCACCGCGCCCCGTTCCAACCCTGCCGCAGTGATATCTTCCCGCACCCGGGCCACCACGGCCTTTTCCCCGATTATTCTCACCGAACCCAGCATATATATCTCTTCCGGGAAAGGAGTAACAAGGGCGGTATGAGCATCATTCAACTCGGCCAGCATGCTGCGGATCGCCCTGAAGTAGGCGGCGTCATCTGCGGCGGCAGCGGCAAGGGGAGCGTAGCGCTCCTTTAACTCGTCCCAGTTAACACCTTTATCCTCAAAGTAGGGGTAGTGCAGCTCCAACGCCCGGCAGAGCCGGTTGAACCCGGCGGTCCGGCTGAGAAAAGGAACGGGGATGGTACCGGCCAGGTATAGCTGGAGCATAACCAGGGCGCCGATCAAGAGGGCTAGGGCCAGGCTGCCCCGCTTGACCGCTTGCCCCCACTTCCGGGTTTTATCCGGGGGGCCCGTAACCGCGTAAAGATTCTGTCGGGCGGTGAGGGCGGCAAAGAGCAGGCCGGCGAGAAGCGCCCCCGCCAATGTGACCATGCTCCAGCCGAAATTTAACGGCCCGAAAAAGATCACTCCACCAAGGGCCGAGCCGGCCACAAACTGAAGGATTATGGATAATGCCGCTTTGACTGCCGCAAGAGGATTCTTCCGGGTCCACTCTTTGACTGTCAAACCGGGACTTTGATTTGCCATCATGCCCCTTTTTTTCACGAGCAGATCTCCTTTCGCAGCCTGGTGGTATCTTTTGCATCTTAGATTCTACAAGTGTGCTTGCGATCCTACCAGTGTGGTGAAATAATAAAAATAAAGGGATTAGAGTG
>CAZPET010000346.1:0-2124 GCA_964585625.1 uncultured Syntrophomonadaceae bacterium | reverse complement strand
CTTACCCGGAGCTGGCCAGCCGGATGCTCTCACTGCGCTGCCTCGACATGGAGAAGAGACTGCTGACCGCGGACGGATCTTACTCTCATTCAATGATTCCGCGCAGCTTCATTTATGTCGACCTCTCTGTGATCAAAGACGGACAACCGGTGGAGCTGTTCGATGTTTACGGTGGCCTGGGTCAGTTTGAAGAGCAGTTCTCCTCGCACGGGGAGCTCATCGAGAAGATTGCCGGGCAGCACCGCCACCTGATGAAGAAAAGTGAAGGGGTGTTCGCCGATGCCGGGCTGAAAACCTGTGTCCTCGATGCCGATCTGGCCGGCATCCTGGCCCACGAAGCGATCGGCCATACCGTGGAGGCGGATATCGTCATGAGCGGCTCCGTGGCCGGGGGTAAAATCGGCCGGGAGGTGGCCGCCCCCCTGATCACCCTTGTCGATTTTGCAAACTCATACGAAGGCGAGACCTGCCCCGTTCCTGTTTTTGTGGACGATGAGGGCACCGCGGCGGAAGATGCCGTGGTCATCGAAAAGGGCGTCTTGAAAGGTTACCTGCATAACAAGGATAGCGCCAACCATTTCAATATTGCTCCTACAGGCAATGCCCGCGCTTATCAATTCTCGGATGAACCCCTCATCCGGATGCGCAATACGGCCATACTTCCGGGCTCATCAAGCCTTGAAGAGATGATTGCCTCAGTTGATGACGGTTACTACCTGATCCGGCCGAGCAACGGCCAGGCCGATTCGACAAGCGAATTCATGTTCGGGATTGTCCTGGGATACGAGATTAAAAACGGCAAACTTGGCCGGGCGATTAAAGATACCACCATCTCGGGGGTAGCCTTCGATGTTTTGGAAACCGTCTCCATGGTCTCCGGCGAGATGAGCTGGATGAGCGGCGGGATGTGCGGCAAGAAACAGCTGATCCCCGTGGGCATGGGCGGGCCGGCGATCAAATGCAAAGTCAACCTAGGAGGCAGGTAATTATGGAAAACCCCAAGCAGATTGTTAGAGACGGCCTCGATGAGCTGCTCAAAGCCGGCGCCGACAAAGCCCGGTGCAGTCTTACCCTGACCGATAAACACGAGCTGAACGTGGATCTGGGAGAGTTTAGCCTCCTGAGAACCACCTTTGATACCAGCGTAGATCTTGCGGCGATTAAAGATGCGAAGAAGGGCTCAACCGCTATCAACAGGTCCGACCGCCCAGCGCTCCGCCAGGCCGCCGCCGACGTGCTCGATATCGCCGCCGCCTCTGCGCCGGACGAAGCCCATGATATAGCCGCCGCACAGCCTCCGGCTGAATTTTCATCGGGCAGCAGCCGGCCGGACCCGGATAAGATGTACTCCCGCATGAAGGAGATGCTGCGGGAGATCGCGGCCAGGTATCCCCGCGTCATGGTGCGGCAGGCGATCCTTGACTTTACCCGGACAGAGAACTATTTTCTCAACTCCAACGGCGTCGATTTTGTGACCCGCAAGGGGATCTACCGCTGCATGGTCTTCTTTTCCTCCCGGGAAGGGGAGCGGGTCTCATCGTTTAACATTACCGGCTGCTCGCTGTGGGATCTGGAGCAGAGTCTTTTAGGTTGCGGTTCCCTGGATACCCTGCTGCGCCAATCGACAGAGCAGATAGTAACCCAACCCTTGCAGGGGAAATTTGTCGGGGAGGTGATCATCACTCCCGACTGCCTCGGGGATCTGCTGGGCTTTCTCACCGGCGCCATCGGTGACGGGCCGCTTATCTCCGGAACCAGCATCTACCGGGATCAGCTGGATCAGCAGATCGCCGCGCCTCTCTTCAGCCTGCACTCGCGCCCTCTTGGCGATGAAATATGCGACGGCTATTTCGTCACCGCGGACGGCTACGCCGCCCAGAACTGCACCATTGTTGAAAACGGCGTCCTGAAGTCTTTTCTGCTGAGCCTCTATGGCTCCCGGAAAACCGGCCGGCCCCGGGCGGTAAATGACGGGGGCGCTTTTGTGGTGGATCCGGGTGAGACAGCCTTTGATGATATGGTCAGCTCCGTGAAAAAAGGGATTCTCCTGGCCAGGTTCTCGGGAGGAGATCCCAGCGAGAACGGCGATTTCGCGGGTGTGGCCAAAAACAGCTACCTGATTGA
>CAZPET010000345.1:0-2128 GCA_964585625.1 uncultured Syntrophomonadaceae bacterium | reverse complement strand
GCCATCGCCACCCGCTTTGTCGAAGTGCCCGTCTACAGCAGCGACCCCCTGGCCCCGCCGTGGGATGTCGACCCGCACGATCCCCGCATCGCCGCCCACTACAAGGCTCTGCTGCGTGAAGACCTGCACGGCCAGGTCGAGTTCCTGGAGAGGCACACCGGGAGGAAGCTGGACCCGGGCCTGCTCCGCGAGATCCTGGCCCTCTCGCACAAAGCCCTGGCCTACTGGCGGGATGCCCTGGCCCTGCGCAAGGCAATCCCCTGCCCCATGGGCTCCACCGACTACTTCTCGGCGATCATCCCGCAGATGTACATGGTCGGCGAAGAAGAGGCGGTCGATTTTTACCGGGAGATCTATCACGAGGTCAAAGACCGGGTTGAGCGGGGAATCGGCATCGTCGAAGAAGAAAAATACCGCCTGATCTGGTTCGGTCTGCCGCCCTGGTTCAACCTTGGTTTCTTCAACTACCTGGAGTCGCTGGGTGCGGTGATGGCCGTCGAATCAACCTACAATGTCGGCGACTGGTTCGAGGTCGAGCTCCACGATCCGCTGGAGGCCATTGTCGAGCGCACCTGGCAGCGCGCGGTAAAGATGCACGAATACGGCGCCGAGGCCATGCCGGAGCTGTGCAACCCCGCCGTCTTCGGCGGTTTCGCCGGCAGCCGCATGCTCGAAGAGGTGGTTGAAGAATACAGCCTCGACGGGGCGGTGATGCACCTGACGCGCTCCTGCCGCGCCGTCTCCTTCGGCGAGGTCCATACCAGGAACCGCCTTGCGGAAACGGGGGTCCCCTCGTTGATTTTTGAGAGCGACATGGCCGACCCCCGCCTCTGGTCCGACGCGCAGATCAAAACAAGGGTGCACGCCTTTATCGAGACTCTGGCCGGCCGCAGCCCGGCAGGCGGCTGAGGGAACCCGGCCCGCCCTTCGCACGATATTTTAGAAGGAGAGATAAATAATGAATGGTTTATCCGCACTGGCCCGCGCGGCAGAGTTGAACTCGCAAAAAGAGGAACGGGTGCGTGATTTGCGGAAGGAAAGCGGCCGGCCGGTGATCGGTTATCTCTGCTGCTTTGCCCCGCCCGAGATAATCAGCGCCGCCGGAGCGATCCCTTACCGGATTACCGGCCTCCCCGGCGAGCCGACATCCGAAGCCGACGCTTACATGGAGCCGTACGGCTGCAGCTACGTGCGCAACGTTTTTACGCAGGCTTTGAAGGGGCGGCTTGATTTTCTGGACGGCCTGGTAATCTCGCACAGCTGCGACCTGGTGCAGCGCCTCTACGGGATCTGGACCTACTACCGCCCGCTGCCCTATTCCCGGCTTTTCAACGTCCCCCACCAGGTCACTCCCCAGGCGGAGCGCTTCTTCAAGCGCGAGCTCGGTTTTTTCCGGGAAAGCCTGGAGCGGTTTACCGGACATGCGGTCACCGGGGAAAAGCTCGCAGCGGAGATTGCCCTGACCAACCGCAACCGGGCGCTGATCCGCGAGCTCTACCGGCTCCGGCTGGAAAATCCCCCCCTGATCAGGGGCAGCGAAATGCTCGAGCTCTTGCTGGCCGGCGGATGGCTTCCCGCAGAGGAGTTTAATTCACTGCTGAGCGAAGCGCTGGCCGGGGTCAAAAAGCGGTCTCCACAGAACCCGCCGCGCCCCCGGGTCCTGGTCTGGGGCAGCCTGCTCGACGACGCCGCCTTCTACCGGATGATCGAAGAGGCGGGCGGCGAGGTTACCGCCGACGATACCTGCATCGGCTTCCGGCTCTTTGAAAAGGATATCCCGCCGGCAGATGATCCCGATGAAGCGCTGAAGGAGCATTATTTTATCAACTTCCAGTGCCCGCGCACCGACCGCGGACCGGGGAGAGCCCGTTTCGACTACCTTCTCGACAGGGCGCAGGAATACAATGTTGACGGGATGATCGGCTATATCATCTCTTTCTGCGATCCCCATAAATTTGATTACCCGGACTTGAGAGATTACTTTAAAGAAGCCGGTTTCCCGATGCTGCTGATCGACGACAACTACAGTTTCACCCCTGCGGGAGCAATCCAGACCAGGCTGCAGGCCTTTATCGAGCTGATAAAAAGCGGCAGCTCTTTATCATCCTGAGCGCAGCGAAGGATCTCT
>CAZPET010000344.1:0-2130 GCA_964585625.1 uncultured Syntrophomonadaceae bacterium | reverse complement strand
TCTTTATCCCGGCCTCGCTGATTCTTCTGGCGGCGGCTGTCGAGTCCACGCTTACTCCATATCTCTACGAGATCTACCTTCTGAACAGCTAAAAAAGGCAGGGCCGCTGTTCAAACGACCCTGCCTTCCATGGTCAGACCAGGTTTAGGCCAGCAGTTCCTGCACGCATTCTCCGATCACCCGGACATAGCGTGAGGCCTCTTCCTCTGTGGTCACCGGGGAGACCAGGGCCATGTCGTGAACCGGCGACAGCAGGATCCCGCGGTTGGTGCAGTAGACATGGATCAGCATCTCCAGCGGTCCGGTGAGCCCCTCGCTGAGCAGGTCAACCTCGTTGTAATCGACATCCAGGAGCGTGTCGATTCCCCGGCGGGGCGGCTCTGCCAGAAAGCGGAATTCTACGCGGCAGCCGATACGGGCGACGTACCACGGCAGCTGATGCCGCTCGATAATCGCGGCAATGCCCTCTTCCATTTTTCGGGCCAGGGGGATCATGTGCGCGAACGATTCTTCGGTTAACAGATGCTTCAGGGTGGCCTTGATTGCGGCCACCGCGGGGGCGTTTCCGGAAAGAGTTCCCCCGAAGCCGAAGAAATTGTGCCAGGGGACCCGCTGCCCGATCATCTCCCCGATCTCCTGCGATAAGCCGAGCACGGCCGCCGGATAACCGCCGGCAATCAATTTGCCCAGCACGAAGATATCGGGTTCGAGTTTCAGCTCGCCGGTAATCCCGGCCGGCCCGCCGCAGATGGAATGGGTCTCGTCGATCAGGAGCAGGGTGCCGTACTTGCGGGTAAGGCTGCGCAGGGCCTCGTGGAAGCCCGGCTCGGGGTGGATAATCCCGACATTGGTCATAACCGGCTCGGCGATCACACAGGCCACGTCCCGGGGCGCCAGCGCTTCTTCAAGAGCTTCAATGTCGTTGAACTCGACAATGCGTGTCATTTTGGAGGGGTCCTCGACCAGCGGCCCCATCAGCCCGGGCATGTTCATCAGGTTGCCGAAGAAGTCGACCACCAGCGTCTCATCAACGCTTCCGTGGTAGGAGGCGTTGAAAGCCAGTGTCAGCCTGCGTCCGGTAAATTCGCGGGCTGCTTTAAGCGCCATCCGGTTGGCATCGGAAGCGGTCATCAGTATCTGCCAGCAGGGCAGACCGAAACGGCGGGCCAGTTCCTCACCCACCTCGATGCAGTCTGCAGTGGGGAGCATCGTGGTAATGCCCCTGTTCAGCTGCTCCGTGAGCGGGCCGACCACCGCGGGCGGGCTGTGCCCCAGCAGGGCTCCCGTATCTCCGAGGCAAAGGTCCAGGTAGCGATGTCCGTCCACATCGGTGAGGTATGCGCCTTTTGCTTCCCGGACAAAAATCGGAAAACCGCCCGGCCAGATCCTCATCCAGCTCATCGGCACCCCGCCGGCATAACAGCGCCGCGCCTTCTCAAAAAGCGCTTTTGATTTCGGCCGCTCTTCAACATAGCGCTTCTCTTCCCGCGCCAGGAGACCTCTTACTTTTTCCAGCGTAATCCCGGCCATGATAGATCCTCTCCTTTCTTATTTATAGTATATTTTAATTATTCATCCTATTACCGGTAAAACCTTTTGGATTTAAAATATAAATTATAGTTTGTAAAAAAAGGTTTTTTTAGCCCGGCAAAGAAATTAATAACATCTTTCAAGGTCATCAATCAAGGGGGTGGGTTCATTTGCCTGGATCTGCGGAGATCAGAATAGGAAAGAAAGCCTTTATTACTACGGCGATAATCATCTTGTGCTTGATGATATTGTCAGGTGTTCTGACGCAGGTGATCCCGTCGGGGAGTTACGAGCGCATTGAAGTTGACGGCAAAACGCTGATTGACCCGCAATCATTTCACTTTGTCGAAAAAACTGCGCTGCCGGTCTACCGCTGGCTGACCGCGCCGGTGGAGGTGCTCTACGCTTCCAAAAATGCGCCGGTGGTCATCGTCCTCTCCCTGTTGATTCTCTTTATCGGCGGGGGATACACTATATTGAACCGGGTCGGGGTCTTTACGGAGATCATCGCGAAGATTGTTAACCGTTTCGGCAAAAACCGTTACCTGCTGATCTGCCTCGTCTCTTTAGTATTCATGTTTTTCGGATCGACCCTGGGCA
>CAZPET010000343.1:0-2137 GCA_964585625.1 uncultured Syntrophomonadaceae bacterium | reverse complement strand
GGCAATAAATCATTCCACTGAATCGAGTGGATGTCATTTCTATCGAGCCGGCTATACTTCTCTTCCCGGATTCCCCAGATATCTGCATGGCGGATTAGAGCATCTTCATTTTTATCTCCATGTTTGATCAAAAAAGCAATGACCACACCCTGCCGGATATCGAAGACATTCTCATCCTTGCTCCCGTCAGGGCATACCTCCCGTTTAAGTGAATTGCCATGCAGATCGAGCAGATATATTTTATCGAATGTTTGCATTAAGCTCTGCCGCATACCGCGAAAGGTCGGGTTATCCAGGTAGCCGTGGTTGGTAATCATGCCAACCATGCCCCGGCCGGCTTCTTCTATCTTGTTCTGGGCAAAGCGCAAAAACTTCACGTAGTCGTCCTGCAACCACTTGGGATTTCTCTCACCAAGGGGCTTGCCGTCTACTTTTTTGTAGTCTTCAATCTTATCAAGAATCCACTCACCCCGGTTGGCTGAATGGCCGGAATACGGCGGATTGCCCAAAAGAACCAGGATGGGCGTTTGCTTCTTCACCTCGCCCGCAAGGCGCGATTCTTCGGCAAGGGAGGAGAGCCCCGGCAAGCGGCTTTGCTCAAGCTCTTCCATATCGAGGGCATTTGTTAAATAGAACCGGACCCGCTCATCATCAGCCAGGCGGTGACCCAGCTCCTCCAGGAAAAAACTCATTTTCAAGTGACCAACAGCATAAGGAGCCATCATCAACTCGAAGGCATAAAAGTTCTGAAGAATATGGCGCCGGATAAAATCTTCCCTGGCGCCGCCGCCGTATTTGCTTTCAAATTCTCTGACAGCTTCCCGGGCGGCGCGGGCCAGGAAGGTCATCGTCCCGGCTGCCGGATCCAGCAGCGTCACCCCTTCAGAGGCCAGGCCGTCAGCCAGATCAAATTCTGTTTTAAGCAGTTCGTGCAGAGAGCGCACAATGTAGGAGACAACCGGTTCCGGCGTGTAATAAACTCCCCGGCGCTCCCTCTCTTCGGGGTCATATTCTGCCAGGAAGGTCTCGTAGAAGTGCACAACGGGGTCGCTGCCTTTACCCTCTTTAAAATATTTGCCCAGGATCTCCGAAACTTCGGCCGCGGATAGAACGCTTGAAATGTCGTCAATGATCCATTCCAGCTGGGCCGGCAAATCGCCCAGGGAAATAAAACGAAACAGATCGCGCAGCACCCCGATGGTATGGGGAATGCTGTCAAAGGCAGTGCGCCGGCTGAATTTTTCACCGGCGCGTGTTTTGGCGGCAAAAAGGCCGTAGGTGATTGTCTGAGCATAGAGGTCGGCAAAGTTCTCTTCGGTGAGATCGCCAATTAGAAATTGTTTGAATGCCTCGTAAAACCCTGTTAAAGCCCCCGGGGTATCTTTTTCTTCAGATAGCTGTTGCACAACAATCTCTTCACGCAGGAAACGAGTGCGCTTGGCCAGCTCGACAGCCAGGGTTTCTGCCGTGAACAGCCTGGGCAGGGAAAATGAAAAAAACCGGCTGAGTAACGCAGCGAACTGTTCAGGCTCTTCCAGGGGTGGGACGGTATGCAGACGGGTTTGCACAAAAGGCCGGGCCAGAAGCACCCTATCGATACGTTCACCATTACGGTAAAGCCGGAACTCATAGAAATTGGTCAAGATCAGGTTGGGGAAGGTAGAACGGTAACGCTGCAACTGCCCTGAATCCTCTATGTAATCAAGGTTCTCCGTTTCAGGGTTCTTCGCTTCGATATACCCGGTAATGCTGTCTCTGCCGTTCCAGATACGGAAATCAGGATTGCCGGCATCGGTGCTTTTAGGCAACGTGGTTATATGTACTCCTGCCAGCCTTGCCTTTTCGGCAAACTGTTCAAGGGTATTGGCCAATACACCATAGAAGCTTTCCTCGCGCGCATCGCCATGCCTGGCCACCCCGGCAAGGTTTTGAAGGTAGTTCTTAAATAAACCCTTCACGCTATCCCCCCTTGTGACCGGGTCAATATCTCTGCTCTATATTATCAAGCCGGCTAAGTAATTAAATGGTACATATTAGGCAAAAGGGTTTTTAGACATGGCCTAAAAACCCTTTGTTCGTCGATGGTGCGCCCGGCAGGATTTGAACCTGCGACCTCCTGATTCGTAGTCAGTTACTC
>CAZPET010000342.1:0-2143 GCA_964585625.1 uncultured Syntrophomonadaceae bacterium | reverse complement strand
GGAGAATAAATTTTATCCATTTGAACGCCCGGCTGCCCGGGGGTGCCTTTATAATATTACCCCGCTTTTAATTATTTGGATTTAAAAGGGCTGTCCCCGGGACAGCCCTCTGCTAACAAGAAAACCCTAACTTGTGCTCCTGTTAATGGACCGGCTCGAACCACAGGCCGGCCACTCGCCGGTCTTCACCGAAGACAACGCGAATATTGATGAGATCTTCCTCGAACTCCGTGGTTACAAACACGACATCGTAACCGTCAATTACCTCTTCCCGCATGCCGGCTTCTCCCACGTACGGGCCTACCTGGGCCTGCAGATCCGTCCATACCTTTTCCAGCTTCCGGGCGCTCATGGCCCGCTTCATCTTGGCATTGAAATAACCAACGCACCCGTCGTAATCACCTTCAACCAGGCTGCCGATGAACTTTTCGGCGAGCTCCGCGGGCTCGCCCTCCAGCGGGGGAAGCTCCGCGGAGCTGCAGGAGACAGCAACAAGGCAGAGCGTCAAGGCAAGCAATAACACCGGAGAATACCTGCGCATCTTTCTCACTCCCTTTCTTTAAGGTGCCCCCACTTTACAGGTATCCCTTCTTGTACAATATCCTGGCCGCCGCTATAGCAATGATTGCCCCCACCGGTACCAGGATGCTGACGGATTTGGCCAGGGACGGCACCGCGATAAAGAGAACCAGCATGAACAAAATGGGGGCCAGGGCTATCTTCCAGTTTTTCGAGATAAAGACCACGCCCAGGGCGCCAAAGAGAGAAGGCAGGATATTGGCAAAGGCCGGGGCCAGCAGCTCGGATTCAAGGATGGGCTGCAGCTGGGAAAGTAAAAGGACCCCCATAAAAATGCTCAGGGTGGTGACGATGGAGGAGACGGCAATGGCGATGGTGGAGATAAGCTCCCCTTCTTCGGTACCCGGTTTGACCCCGGCAATTTCCATGGCGTTGAAGGCGCAGGGGACCTTGAGATTGGTCAGGTTACCGGTGACGAAACCCAAGTAGGAACCGCCGGAGCCGAGCATGGGCGAGAAGGTGAAAGCCTCGATTGCCCCTACCGTCCAGAAGATCGGCACCACCCCCATAAGCCCTTTAAACAGCGCCATCCCGCCGGGCCAGGCGCCGTAGTAAATACTTGCCGCTACCGGGAAAAGCATAAACATGACCAGGGCCAGCGAGCACCAG
This sequence comes from uncultured Syntrophomonadaceae bacterium, assembly GCA_964585625.1. Classification (GTDB taxonomy): domain Bacteria; phylum Bacillota; class Dethiobacteria; order DTU022; family DTU022; genus JAAZIN01. The sequence continues at coordinate 955 of CAZPET010000342.1, read as the reverse complement.
ATTCTGCCCCAGAGATGGATCTTTTCGCTGTAAGGTGTTTTCATTTTTTTCTCCCCCTATCCCAGCAGCCTGGTAATTGGAATGGAGAGGGCCATTGCCCCCAGCATGCTGATGGGCAGGGCATAATCCTCCATCCACTTGACTTTGAGGACCCGCACAAAAAAGCCGCAGATCAACATGATCAAAGAAGAGATCAGCATGATCAAGACGGGGATCCAGCCCTTGAGGCCTGTGGTGATATCAGCAAAGATCATCCCCAGGAATGCCGAGATCATGCCCAGGAAAAGAGCGTTGAGGAAAGTTTCCCCCCATTTCGTATCCCGCCGTTTAAGGCTCTGAATCCCTCCCTGGATTTTCTTTAAAAAGAGCGTGACGATGAGCAGTCCCGACATGATTCCCAGGGTCATGACCCAGGCGATGGTCGAATAAACCTGGGGGTCGGCTACCCCTTCAGAGATGGAGACATCAAGGGCGGCAGCGGCGGAGGTGGCTGCCGGCAGCTCGTAGGTCAGGGCGCCCAGGATGCTCAACCTCAGCCAGGGCAGCGGCAGGCCCAGGAACTTGGATAAAGTGATCACCCCCAGGATAATGGCGATAGCCGGCGCCACGGTGAAAGCGGCGCTGGCCCTGACCACCCTTCTCAATACAGACACTTCCATCCCCAGTTCCCTGGCCCGGATCCAGGCCTTGTATAGAAAGAAGATTGACTGGGCCACGACAAAAAGGACAATGACTCCGGCGGTGATGAATAAAAAGGCGCTGTTAAGGTTGAATTCTCTCAAAAAGATCCCACCTTTCATATTTAAAAGGCAAACAGATAAAAATATATTCAAGATTCTGCAATCCTGTTCCTGCCTTCAAATGGTCATTCCCCGTCATTCGGAGCATCTTTGCTGTCATCCTGAGCATCTTTGCTGTCATCCTGAGCGAAGCGAAGGATCCCCGGACTGGACAA
>CAZPET010000341.1:0-2165 GCA_964585625.1 uncultured Syntrophomonadaceae bacterium | reverse complement strand
CAGCTAAAGAACATGCTTGCTGACGGCCTGCTGATCAAAACCGGGCGAGGCCGTTACGGGCTGCCCCGGCGCCTGAACTGCGTCACCGGGATTCTGGAAGGAAACCGGCGCGGTTATGCCTTTCTCAGGCCCGATTCCAGGGAAGAGGATATCTTTATCAAGCCCGGCGCCCTCAAGGGCGCCGTTCATGGAGACCGGGTGATGGTCCGTCTCACCTCCTCCGGCAGCCGCCGCCGCAAGCCTGAAGGCGAAGTGGTGGCGATCCTGAAGCGCGGCTGCGAACAACTCATCGGGACGCTGGAGCGGCGCGGCAAGAGCTATTATGTAATTCCTGACGACACCCGTTTTGGCCGGGCGGTAACCCTTTCGCGGGGTTTAAAAGAGGCCCGCCGCGGTGAAAAGGTCATGGTCAAGGTTGATTCCTGGCAGAAGGGGAACCGGCTCTCCCGCGGCCATCTCGTGGAGCGGATCGGGATGCCGGGCGCCCCGGGGACGGAGCGGCTCCTGTTTGACCGCCAGTACGAGCTGCCCGGTGAATTTCCACCGCGGGTTCTAAAAGAGCTGGATACGCTCCCGCCCGAAGAAGCGATCCTGCGAATTGCTTCCGAGGAGAAGCGCGCCGACCTGCGCAACCTGTTCATGGTGACCATTGACGGGGAAACGGCCAAGGATTTTGACGACGCCGTTTCACTGGAGATGCTCCCGGAGGGCGGTTACCGCCTGGGAGTGCATATTGCCGATGTCTCGCATTATGTCCGCGAAGGGAAGGCCATCGACCGGGAAGCGCTTGAGAGGAGCACCAGCACCTACCTGGTTGACCGGGCCGTGCATATGCTTCCGCCGCTGCTCTCGGAGAACCTCTGCAGCCTGAAGGCGGGAGAAGATCGTCTCGCGGTGAGCGTGCTGATCGATCTCACCGCTGCGGGAGATTTACAGCATTACCGTTTTTCCCCCAGCCTGGTGCGGGTGGCGCAGCGTCTGACCTATACCCAGGTGGAGGCGCATCTCGCGGGTGAAGAGAAGCTCGACGGCAAAGGGATGAGCCCCGGTGAGATGATGGAGCAGATGGACCGGCTGGCGTCACTGCTGCGGCAGAAGCGCCTGCGGCGCGGCGCCCTCGACCTCGATATTCCCGAACCGCAGTTTATCCTTGATGAAGCCGGGAACGTCACCGACGTGGAGCAGCGCCGGCAAGGCCGTTCCGAATCGCTGATCGAAGAGTTCATGATCCTGGCCAATGAAGTTGTGGCTGCTCATTTCGCGCGGGAGAAGCTGCCCCTGATCTACCGGATTCACGCCGTGCCGGCGGAGGAGAAGCTGGCTGCTTTGCGTGAGACCCTTTTGCTGCTCGGCGATCAAACCGCTGCTGAACTGCGCGAGTTCAAGCCGCATCACTTGAAGATGCTTCTTGAAAGATCACGCGGCCAGGCCGCAGAAGTTTTGATTCGCTACCTGGTGCTGCGCTCTCTGCCGCAGGCCCGCTACAGCACCGTCAACGAGGGTCACTTCGGGCTGGCTTCGCGCTTCTACTGCCATTTTACCGCCCCGATCCGGCGATATCCCGACCTGGTCGTGCACCGGCTGTTGAAGGAATCGCTTGCCCCGGGGGGGATCAGCGAAAAACGGTGCTCCATTTTACAGTCGAGCCTGCCGGCAATCGCAGAGCACGTTTCGGAAAGGGAGCGGGAGGCGATGGAGGCGGAGCGGGCCAGCGAGGATATCAAAAAAGCCGAATACATGGAAGGCAAACTGGGAGAGGTTTTTCCAGGAATCATCAACGGCGTGACTAACTTTGGCCTCTTCGTGGAGTTGGAAAATACCGTCGAGGGGATGATCCCCTTGAGCGAGCTTGCCGACGACTACTATGTTTACCAGGAAAACGCGGCCGCCGTGGTCGGGGAGCGTACCCGGAAAACTTACCGGCTCGGCGATCCCATCCGCATCAGAGTAATCCGCGTTGACAGCGCTGCCGGAAAGATCACCTTTTCCCTGGAGAACGATAGATAAATATGCAGGTTATTATTACCGGTTAAATAATAGAAGGAGGTTGAGTAGGAGATGGAGCTGTACGAAGCGCTGGAAGGCAGGCGCAGCATCCGTAAATATACAGCAGATCCGGTATCCGATGAGACGCTGCAGAAGCTGCTGTGCGCCGCCGGCATTGC
>CAZPET010000340.1:0-2187 GCA_964585625.1 uncultured Syntrophomonadaceae bacterium | reverse complement strand
GATATTCACCAGCCCCTCTATGATTTTAGCAGCGGCGGCTGCTGCGACGGGCTCATGCCGGGCGGGGTCAACCTGAACCAGGGCGGCGAATCAACGCTCTCCCTCTTGATGGCGCTGCACCGGATGCACCTGGCCTCGCACCAGGGTTACGCGGGGATCGGGGAAGTGGCCGGAGCGGCCTCACCGCAGCGGGAGGATATCTAATCAATTTATCTATAAGCATATATCTTTGCAGGGAGGAACCTTGAATGTATGCCGTTATTTTAGCCGGCGGCAGCGGGACCCGCCTGTGGCCGCTCAGCCGGGAGCAATATCCGAAACAATATCTGACCTTTGGCCGCAACCGGAGAAGCCTCTTTCAGGAGACCGTGGCCAGGCTGGCGCCGAAAGTTCCGGCGGAAAGGATCATCGTGGTCACCCACGCGGACCAGGAAGGCGAGATCCGCCGCCAGCTTTCAGCCATGGGTCTCGATCCGGAATCCGTGACACTGCTCTGCGAGCCGCAGTCGCGCAACACCGCTCCGGCAATCGGGCTGGCCGCCTGGTTCCTGTCAAGCCGCGAGGGGGAGGAAGAGGTCATGGCGGTCCTTCCGTCGGATCACTTCATCCCGACCGGGGAAGAATATATCAACCTCCTGTCGCAGGGAGAGGAGGCCGCCGGGAAATACGGGCTGGTCACCTTCGGGATCACCCCGCGGTACCCGGAGACCGGTTACGGCTATATCTGCCGCGGCCGGCAGCTCGATGAAACCGCTTTCCTGGTGGAGCGCTTCGTGGAGAAGCCTGATGGGGAACGGGCCGCGGCTTACCTGGAAGACGGCCGCTTCCTGTGGAACAGCGGTATGTTTGTGTTCAAGGTGGGGGCTCTCATCGCCGCCTACCGCCGCTATCTACCGGAGATGGCCGCCGCCCTTGATGAGATTGATTTTTCGGACGGGGGCTCAACCAACGAAGCCTATGCGAAGATGACGCCGCTCTCCATCGACTACGGGATCATGGAGAGAGCTGCGGATGTGGCGGTGATCCCGGCGGATATCTCCTGGAGCGACGTGGGCAGCTTTGAAGCTTTCTACAAGATTTCGCCCAGGGACGATGCCGGCAACTACTGCGAAGGGCGTACCCTGCTGATCGATACCCGCAACAGCCTGGTGCTGGCCGGGTCGCGCCTGGTCGGCGCGGTCGGGGTAGAGAACCTGGCCGTGGTGGAGACCGGCGACGCTCTGCTGGTCTGCCCGCTGCAGCGCTCACAGGAGGTCAGGGAGCTGGCCGCGGCGCTGGAGCAGAGCGGCGCCCCGGAATATTTGCACCACCGCACCGTCTACCGCCCCTGGGGGAGCTTTACCTCCCTGGAGGCGGGAGAGGGCTACCAGGTGAAGCGGCTCACCGTCGAGCCCGGGAAGCGGCTCAGCCTGCAGAGCCACCGCCACCGCTCGGAAAACTGGATCGTGGTCCGGGGCCAGGCGCTGGTGACCGTGGGGGAGGAGGAGCTGCTGCGGGAGAAGGGTGAAAGAGCCTTCATCCCCGCCGGGGCGAAGCACCGCCTGGAGAATCCCGGCGACGAGCTGCTGGAGGTGATCGAGGTGCAGAACGGCAGCTACCTCGGAGAAGATGATATCATCCGCTACGAAGATGATTTCGGCCGCACGGCGCCGGCCGAGGAACTCACCCCGGAGCAGCGCTACCGCAGGTGGCTGGCCTGCCCGGATCTTGATCCCGAAACCCGGCGCGAGTTGGAGGCCATGGCCGGCGACAGCGGGCAGATAGCCGGCTGTTTCGGCGGAGAGCTGGCTTTCGGGACCGGGGGGATGCGCGGCGTGATCGGCGCCGGCCTGAACCGGATGAACCGCTACATCGTGCGGCGGGCGACGCAGGGGCTGGCCGATTACATCAACAGCCTCGGCCTGAAAGATAAAGAGAAGAAGGTGGCGATTGCCTGCGACACCCGGCGCTTTTCCCGGGAATTTTCTGTTGACGCCGCCCTGACCCTGGCCGCCAACGGGATCACCGCGCTCCTCTTTGACGGCGTCCGCCCCACGCCGCAGCTTTCCTTCGCCGTGCGCGAGCTGGGCTGCGCCGCCGGGATCGTGATCACGGCCAGCCACAACCCGCCGCAGTACAACGGCTACAAGGTCTACGGCCCGGACGGCGGCCAGGCGGTCTCACCGCTGATCGACGATGTCGCCGCAG
>CAZPET010000339.1:0-2204 GCA_964585625.1 uncultured Syntrophomonadaceae bacterium | reverse complement strand
GGAAAGCCGAAATCCCACCCCAGGTCGGGTTGCCCGGGCAGCTCAACCACGCCACCGTCAATAACAAGCACATCAGGGCGCTCCCGCTCCACCGCCTCGCTGACGTTGGGCGGCCGCGAAATGTCGCAGACTACTGCGCCGGGTCGCAGATCCCCCGGAAAGATCAGTTTCTGCTGGCTGCTGGTAGCGCTGATCACTATCCCGGCGCCGCGAAGCGCCTCTCTGGCGGAGGTAAAGATCTCAATCGGGCCGCCCCGCTGAGCGGCGGCGCCGGCAAAGTTGATAAACTCTGATAGGGACGCTCCCGGCTTTGGCAAGCCGGTGCAACGGGAGAGGCGGTCGCCCATGCTGCCGCCGGCAAAGGGACGCCCCGCAGCAAGCAAACCGGACAGGTAGCGGTAGATCTCCGCCGCCACTCTCAGCAAACGCTCACCAGCGGTACCCCTTTTACTGCTGCGCGGATTGCCCACCAGCGTCAACCCACCCACCGTCTCGGAAAGAAGCAGGGCTACCCCTTTGCCGATGGAACCAGCTGCCCCGATGACCGCAGCGCTCATCTGCTGCGGCAGCATCTTCAGCCCCCTGCAGGCGGCGCTGACGGCTTCAGCGGCAGAGACAACGGTGTAGCTGTTGCCGGTAGTCAGGGAGATCCCTTCGTCTTTGAGATAGAGCCCGCCCATGGAGACCACGGCAGTGTAAGCGCCGAGACCGATGATGCCGGCGCCGCCGCGGCGGGCCAGGTGCAGCGCCCCACGGAGCTCCTGCAGCGCTTCCCACCGGGGCATCTGGGCCAGCTCCGCAGCGGTCCGGGGCACCACAATAAACTCGCCAAAAGCGCTGCTCTTGCCGTCTTCAGATTCTACGAGCACCCGCGATATTACAAAGGGCTCTACCACGCTGCTCCATTTTCCGATCAGCTCGCCCAGTTCCTCTTCATTGAACAGGCGCAGGCTCCGGTCGAACTGGTGATAGCTCTGCAGATCGAGGGGGTGAACCAGGAAGGCGAAACGTCCCGCGCCGGGTGCGAAGCTCGCAAGGTCTGCGCCGGTCTCCCGAGAGGCCGACGCCCCTGAGGGTACAGGCTTTACCGCGTTTTGAGATCCGTCAATTGAAGCCCCTGTTTTGGCGGAAACCGTTTTTACCCTGTCCTCTAAATGGAGCCCACCCGAAACCAGAAACGAAAAGAACCTCGCCGTATTTGCTTCGTTTAAAACTGCCAGCAAAGCCGCGATCCCTTTAAGAGCCTGGCAGCACTCCCCTTCACTTATGGTAAGCGGCGGCTCTATCCGGATGACGCTGCCGCCGTTCAGCGTGGGGGCCACCCGGATGCCCTCCTGGTTCAGAAGGTATGCGGAGGCGGCGGGGGCCAAAAGTCCCTGTTCGGCAACAACCCGCAGCAAGCTTCCGCCAAAATCACGCCGCTCCATCCCCAGCTCCAGGCCGAGCATGAGCCCCCTGCCGCGTACATCGAGAAGGATCTGCGGATATTCTTTTTGCAGGGACAGGAGGCCCTCTTTCAGTAGCGCCCCCTGTTTTCGGACCTCACCGAGCAGCGCGCCGCCTCCCCCGGTGAGCTCCTCCAGCACCCTGTCCCACCCGGCAGGCCAGGGAGCTCCCCGCAAAAGTGGAGGAATGTTTAAGCGCGAAGCGGTCGCTGTATGCTTCGGCTGTGCTGAGGCAGGCGCCGATGGGCAAAAGCCCACCGCCTAGGGCCTTGGCCAGGAGCAGCAGGTCGGGAATGATCCCCTCCTCTTCGCAGGTAAAAAGGCGCCCCGTCCGCCCCAGGCCCGTCTGGATCTCATCTGCTACCAGGAGAACTCCGTAGCGGCTGCAGACCTCCCTGACCCCAGCAAGATAGCCGGGCGGCGGCACAACAATCCCCCCCTCGCCCTGGATCGGCTCTACAAGAAAAGCGGCGTAGGCCTGCGGAGCGGCGGCCAGTGTATTCTTTAGGGCCTCCAGGTCTCCGTACGGAACAAAGCTAAACCCCTCCAGCGGGGCTCCGAAAGAGCGATGGTAGTCGGGATTGCCGGTGGCGGAAAGGGCGCCCAGGGTCTTGCCGTGAAAACTGTTTTCTGCGGCCAGAATCCCCTTTCGCCCCGTCGCGGAGCGGCTGAGCTTCAGCGCTGCCTCCACCGCCTCGGCACCGCTGTTGGCAAAGGTAACATAGCGCATACCCGGCGGCGCCAGCTCCACCAACCGCC
>CAZPET010000338.1:0-2212 GCA_964585625.1 uncultured Syntrophomonadaceae bacterium | reverse complement strand
AGTTTTTCTTCTTCGCCAGGTAGTAATCTACCAGGAGCACCTTCAGGATGGCGCTCAAGGGGACCGCGAGGATGATCCCGGCGATTCCGGCCAGCTGGCCGCCGATCAGGATCACCGCGACCACGGTAAGCGGGCTCAGGTCTGCCGCCTTGCCCAGGAAAACCGGTGTGAAGACAAAGCCGTCAAGAATTTGCGTGATCAGGTAGACGGCGAGCACCAGGAAAAAGTTGGGGGCACCGGGGAGCAAGCTGAGCAGCAGGGCAGGCACCGCAGCCAGGACCGGCCCGATATAGAGGACGATATTGAAGATTCCGGCAAGAGCGCCCAGCATCATGGCGAAGGGGAGCCCCAAAATAGCCAGGCCTCCTCCGGTAAGCAGGCCCACAAATAGAGACTTCATCAGAGTGCCGCGGATAAACGCCCCCACCTTCTGATCGACGATGGCCAGGATATGGATCACATCTTTCCGGTAGATCTGCGGCGCAAGCAGGGTCAGGTTGGATTTGGCCTTCTCCAGGTCCTGGACCAGGTAGAAAACAAGAAAGATCAGCATCAGGCCGATCCATGCCTTTGAGACCAGCGCCATCGAGAAGTTGGCCAGGTATTTGAGAAGCTGCTGCACAAAACCGGGGGCCTCTTTGGTAAAAGCAGTGTAATATTCGTTCAGGATATCGGCCAGCTGCAGGTTGAAGCGGGTGTCGAGCTCCGCCAGCCGGTCAATAAACTGCGACCAATCACCGACCAGCTCGGTGGTGATGAAGTTGGTCAGCGCGGAAAGCTCTCTGATGAGGCCGGGGATGAGGAAGTAGAAAAATAGAAACATGAAAATGAGGACGATCAGCACAGCGCTGGCCGCAGCCAGAAGTGGAGGAAATTTTTTGCCGATCAAAAAGTTTACCAGCGGCAGGAGAAGGTAAACAATGAAAACGGCGATAATGAAGATGGTGATTATCGGCGCCAGCCTGGCCAGCATAAGAATAAGAAGGCCGACCGCGGCAAAGGAGAAAGCAAACTTGAGCGCCAGACGCCACTCTTTATCGACGATCACCGGAGGACCCCTTTCATGCAAAATACGGTATTTCACGGCATCTAACCTGCATTCTAACATGAGCGCCGGTAAAAGGAAAGCCCCGGGTGACAAGGTGTCAGGGGACGGTTCTCTGTCACCCTCTGTGGCATGAAAAGGGGCGCCGGTGATTATATATTAAGAGGGAGGGGATGAGATGAAGGCTTTCTGCGGGACCCTGGCGGCGCTGGCGCTGCTGGCGTTGGGGCTCTATTTTCTGCCGGCGCCGGAGACTGCTTCGACCGGGGGTATTTTTGCCGCGCTCTGGCTGCTGGCTGCGGCCATCTCGGCTGCAGCCTTTGGCAGGGAGCTCCTGCTGCTGCTGCAGCTGAACCGGATCCGGACGCGCTGGCGCCGGGCCGGAAAGAAGCTGCGCCGCCGCCCCGCTGTCACCGCCTCCCGTTTCAATCACCTCCGGGAGCGGGAGAGACGCTTAGATTGAACAGGGTCTCGGGAGCGATGACCACCCAGTTGACCGTGACCAGGTAATCTTTCTTCTCCACGGTAAACTTGCGCCGGTGCAGCAGGGCCACGAGCAGGTCAGGCTGCACCTCCCTGATCGAGGCCCCGACCAGCCCGGATGTGATTTCGCCAACAAGGCGCTGCAGCTCCAGCTCCACAAAAGGGTTGGTTTCTCCCTTGATCACGAAGTCAACGGAACTGATTTCCCCTTTTTGTTGATCGGCCCACATCTCTTCAATCCTGGAGAGCCTCTCCGTGGTTTCAAAAAGCTGCACCTTGAGCCTCTCCTTATCCCAGTAAAGCTGCTCCAGACGGTGGGCATGGTTAAGATGAATGATCATCCCGCCGGCGAGCGCCCCCAGGAGAAGCGCTCCCAGATTCCGGCGCATGGTTAGCGATCTCCCCCCAGCGACATGATGATCAGGTAACCGAGATGCGCGCCGAGAAATGCGCTGCCGATAATCAGGAGCTGTTTGACCAGGTCAATAAACTGTTTGCCGAGGACGCCGGCCTCGAAAGTCCTGATTACCCCGAAAGTTCCTCCCAGGGCGGCGACAAGGGCCCATATCTTCAGCTCCCCGGAGAGTTCAAGCATGGTTTTCAGGGGAGGGCGGTGCAGCAGGACCGCTCCCAGCGAGCCCATCAGGCTGCCGCCCAGGTTTACCCCCAGGGCCACGCAGAAGG
>CAZPET010000337.1:0-2215 GCA_964585625.1 uncultured Syntrophomonadaceae bacterium | reverse complement strand
TGGAATGACTCACCGTGAACGGTCTTGTTGAATTCCGGTGCCATGCACCGTAATTCAACAATATCAGAACGGATCTTGTACTCGAAGCACAGGAGGTTTTGAAAGCCAAACTGCGGCAGATATCCCAGGCGTTCCTTGAAAAATACCTCCAATAAATAAAGAGAGTTAGTGCATTTCACTTCAAATGTCGAAGCGCACCAACTCTCTTTTTTTAAAAGCTGTTTACTTTGCGGTAGCGGTGCGGCTGCTGTAAAGCAAGGCCGCGATGGCCGTAAGCAGGAGCATGAGGCCAAACCCGGGCCGACTGCCCGCCTGGCCGGATGTCGGCGGCAGCGGTTTAACCGGTTCCACAGGCTTCGGCTCCACGGGCGGTGTCACCGGTTTGGCTTCCCAGGTCAGCTGCGTCTCTCCGCTGAGACCGGCGGCTTCACCGGCGAAAAGTACCTCGGCGGTGATCTTATCTACTCCGGCGGGGTTGCCCACATACTGCAGCACGGCCTCTCCGTTGACCATGGGTACGGTCTGGGTCAAATTATGCGCGCCCGTTACGGTAAAGCGAACAGCCAGCAAGCTGGTTTCGCCAAGCGCTCCATTGCTGTCCTGCAACCTGGCGGTAATGGCGCAGCTTTCTCCCTCCACGCCTGCGGCTTTGTCGGGGGTAAGAGCGAGCGCAGCCAGCCAGGGGTCGAAGGCAATGCCCTCATCCAGGCCCGTGGGGCCGGTTGAGGCGCCCCACCAGTTGAGCAGTGCGGCGGGGGCGGCGGGGCTATCAAAGAGGATATCATCCTCATTGCCGACAAAGGCATTAAAAGCGATGGTGCGATCGATCTGATGATACCAACCCAGGAAGATCCCCGTACCATTATCCCTGAAAAGGTTACCGGCAATGGTAATCTCCGATTCAGTCCCTTCATCGAAAATGCCAACGCCTGTGAGGGCTCCGGTAACAAGGTTGCCCAGGAGGTTAAGCACGCTGTCATCCGAGGAGGATATCCGGATACCATAAGCATAGTCCTCATCCGGCTGTATGATGAAAGAGTTGTTTTGCAGTGTTGCCGTAGAATCACCGAGATAGTAAATTTTAAAACCGTTGTCAACGGCTCTAATCACGTTATCTGTAATGGTCAAGCTGCAGCGAGTCAGCTCATAATCAAAATCGATGCCGCTGCCATCACCGGACACAATCGTATTCTCGCTGATGGATATTTCGCTATTTCCAAGGCGCCAAGAAAAGTAGATCCCTCCGTATCCTTCGGAGGCGATACTGTTCCCCTCAATGAGCACCGTGCTGTTAACAATATCATCGCTTAAATAGATGGCCTCGTCACCACTGGAAAGGGTGTTGTCCTCGATGGTGAGGCTGCTGCCCTCGAGGAGATCATTCAGATAAACAGCAGTGTACTCAGCGGTGACAGTATTCCCGGTGACATAGAAACCTGTGCCGGAAGCCTGTGCATCCAGGTCAATTCCGTAGGAGCCCGCATTTACAAAATTATTGTCCAGAACTTTGACCGTGGAGTCGATGAACTCAGCGGCATTTTCAGCAGTTAAACCGCGCGTTTCAAAGTTGCGGACTGTGTTGCCGCTGAAAGTGATCTCGGCATTCTTAATGGTTCCGTACAATACAACAGCATAATCGGCGCTGCCGCCGCCCTCCAGGGTACAGCCGAGGAGGGAAAAGCTGCGGGTGGATGTATCCGCCAAAAAGGCGTCCGTATCGAAGTCTACGGTGATACTTTTGCTATGACCTCCTGTGATAGTCAGCCCCTCCAGGACCACGCCCGGAGATTCAACAGAAATAAGTTCATCCAAGGATGCCTCTCCCTCGATCACCGCCGCCGCACCGGAGGCACTGCGCAGGGTCAGCGCCTTATCGATGACAACGGTGCCTGTTTGTGCATAGGTGCCTGCAGCCAGCTCGATGATATCCCCGCTGTCCGCCGCATCGATTGCCTCCTGAATGCTGTCATAAGACAGCCCTTTGGTAATATTGCTGACCTCACCGGCAGCCGCAGCCTGCGGCCCCGGGAGGAGCAAAAGGAGGAAAACCACAAGAACAACTATAGAAGATTTACTTAGCCTAGTCAATTACGGACCTTCAACAACCGCCATATGATCCAACAACAAATCGGGCTGGATTGTTTTTAGATTTACATTGAAAAGCAGCAGCAGTGGCTGTGGTTATGTGGGCAACGCTGCCTTTGCGTTGTCCAAG
>CAZPET010000336.1:0-2234 GCA_964585625.1 uncultured Syntrophomonadaceae bacterium | reverse complement strand
AACATCAACGGGGTTACAGTTCCTGATGGCCATGAATATGCGATCAACTATATTAAAGATTTTTATACCCTTGAACCGATCAAGGCCGACATCAAAAAAACTCGCAGCGCCGGGGCGGACCTGGTGGCTTTATACCTGCACATGGGCGAAGAGTATCTTCATGAACCAACCCCATATCAAAAAGAGATGGTCCGGGAGCTTACTGCGGCCGGAGCTGACATGATCATCGGCACCCATTCCCATGTGCCCCAGCCCCTGGAATGGATCAGCGTAGATCTGCCGGACGGCAGCACCCGCAAGTCACTGGTAATCTACACATTGGGGAACTTCTGCACCAACCAGCATTTAACCACCGGAATTCCCACAGATCTGGTCCGTTACGGCATTCTCGCCCAAATCGAACTGGGCAAGGATATGAACAGCGCCGAAGCCTGGATTGAAGATGTCAATTACGAGGTTTATATCTGCCACATCGACTGGCGCCACCGGGTGATCCCCATATCATTTATCCTGGATGCTCCGCCGGAAAAGTATCACCACAGCGAGGCCCGGGTGCAAACCATTCGAAGCCAGTATAAAACCGTTCTGGAAATACTTGAAAAGTATGGATTTACCGCCGGGAAAAGCAACTTTCTTCCCTTGAAAAACAGCAATTAAGACCTTTACGCAGGTTCTTTCAGGTTTCCTTCTGGAGATCATCTATTTTTTGCACGTAAAGTTCGGTCAGCGAATCGGAGAACTCCTCGGAGAAAGCCTCACTGTAAACATGGTAGGAAGGCTTCTCCGGATCGGGCAATACCAGGGTCCACCCCTGGGGATGGTAGATCTTTAAACCGTCAATCATCTCGGTCCTCTTGTTGGCCGACTCCTGGATCAGGCGGCGCATGACCCGCCCCTTCATCGTCCAGGGACAGGGGATTTCCCGCTCCCGGACCTTGATCGCCGGGATCTCCTCGAGCAGCCCGGTCAGGGTGAGATCCTGGGCGGCCAGCAGATCCAGCAGGTAGACCAGCGCCGCGACACCGTCAAAGGAGAGCGCCGCGGAGAGGTTACGGCCCGCCCGGGCAGGCGCCTGCTTCTCATGACTTCCCATCTCCATCAGGTAGCGCGGCGCTGCTTTGGTCCGCAGCACCCGGCCCTGGTAGCGCTCCGCCAGCCTCTCCACAACCTGCGAGACGTGCACCGGAACCGCCACGGTGCCCCCCCGGCGCTCCCGGAAAACCAGCAGTGAGATCAGGGCGGTATAGAGATCGCCCTGCACCGGCTTCCCTCTTTCATCAAAAATTAGCGCCTTTTCACCGCCCGGTGCGATAATCACACCGAGGGTGGCATTATTGCCGCGCACCGCGGCCGCCAGCTCAGTGCCGCGATAGAGCGGCAGATCATTTATGTCCCATCCGGATTTATCCCCGAACCCGGACGTGGAATTTATCGTAACAACGGTGCAGTAAAGCTGCTGCAGCAGCGGGATGAGAAAGCGGCGCAGGTAAGGCGTAGGATTTCCCAGCACTACGCGCAAGCCCGCCCGGGCCAGTTTTTTGAAAGAGACGTTTCGCAGCAGCTCGGAACGGTAAATTTCATCCAGATTTGAAAGCCGCAAAACTTCTCCAATGGCATCTCCGGGAGCCCGGGAAAAATCCTCACGGAAATACAGCTGCTCAATCTTCCGTTCCAGGCCCCGCGCCAGGGGCAGCCCGTCATCGTCAAAAAAGGAAAGAGAGATGCCGTATTTCTCTCCGGAAAAGTGCGAAATATGGATCCCCCCACGCGCCTTCAGGTAGGTTACCGCACGCCGCGCCATGGGGATGAGAAGTTCCCCGGTATCGAATACAGACACCCCCGCGGAGAGCAGTCCGGCAATAAAGGCTTTGCGCAGGGTCACCGAGGGCTTATACCCGTCACCGCTGACCAGAACCGGCCCCTTGAGGATCGAGCCGTATACCGCGCCGAGGCGGACCACCATTTCCGGGGTAATATCCCGGTTTATCTCTCCCTGAATGCCGTGACCCCCGAAGATGGCCCGCGAAGCCTTCCCCCCCCAGATCAGGCTCTCGTGTAAAACCACACCGCTCTCAACCACCTTGGCCGGCCATACCTTTACCCCGGGCTTGATCACCGCGCCTTCGTGGATGAGGCTGCCGTCACCGACAACCGCCTCTTCATAAATGGCGGCGCGGCTGCCCAGCTGCACCGCGCTGCAGAGGATCCCCCCCCGCAGGGCGGCGCCCCTTCCT
>CAZPET010000335.1:0-2245 GCA_964585625.1 uncultured Syntrophomonadaceae bacterium | reverse complement strand
GGGGCCGCGACCCAGGTTTTACCTTCATTACTTACGGCGGCAGCTGCACCAACCTGGTCCCTTTCATCGTTGGCGAGCTGGTGAAGAAGGTGCTGGCCTCTTATCTGGGCGATTCCTATCCTTTTCCGGCGCCCAATCCTCTTATCCAGAAAGCTTTTGCCGAAGGCAAAGTAAAATTTGAAGAATGGAGTATGCTTACCCTGACGCAGCGCTTCGCCGCCGGGTCCATGGGGCTGCCCTTTTTCCCCACCCGCTCCCTTGCGGGCAGCTCGCTGGCAGATAATCTGGCCGATTTTACCATGACCGAAGACCCTTTCAGCGGAGAGCAGGTCGGCCTGGTAAAGGCACTTCATCCCGATTTGAGCCTGGTTCACGGGTGGCTGGCCGATCCGGAAGGGAACACGGTTCTGAACGTGCCCCTTGTCGGCAACGCCTACGGAGCTCTTGCCGCCCGCGAGGGGGCCATTGTCACCGTGGAGAAGGTGGTCAGCTCGGCGGAGCTCTCCCGCTACCGGGAGCATGTCCGGATTCCGGCAGAGGTAGTCCGCGCCGTGGTGGAGGTGCCCTTCGGGGCCCATCCTTCCGGGCATCATCACTTTCCGCACCGCGGCGAAGAGTGGGGCTACGCCGAGGACCGCCCCTTTATCATGGAGGCCCGCCGGGCCAGCCGCAGCGCCGAAGCATACCGGGCCTGGCTGGACGAGTGGATCCTGGGCTGCCCCGACCACCGGAGCTACCTGGCGAAGCTTGGTACAGAGCGGCTCTTTGCGCTGAAAGGGAAGCTCTCTCTCGATGCCTGGCCGCTTCATTTCCTGGAAGGCGAAAGCAGGGATGCGACGCAGGATGCTCCGCCGCCGGCGACCGCGGCGGAGCAGATGATCGCCGTGGCCGGGCGGGAGATTGAACGGCTAACCCTGCAGCGCGGTTATGACACCATCCTGGCCGGGGTCGGCGCCTCGCACATGGCCAGCTGGATGGCATACTACAGCCTTCTGGAGCAGGATCGGCGGGTCGCCCTGCTGGCGGAGATCGGCCTTTACGGTTTTATCCCCCTGCCGGGGGATTCCTTTGTTTTCGCCCTGCGCAACTTTCCTACCGGCCGGCTCTATACCGATGTGCTGCATATCCTCGGCTGTTTTGTATCCGGCAACCCCAGGAAATGTCTCGGCGTGCTGGGCGCGGCGCAGGTCGATTGCCGGGGAAATATCAACTCTTCGCAGGTTCCCGCCGCTTCGCTCTACCTGGTCGGCTCGGGAGGGGGCAATGATGTGGCTTCGGGCGCGGCCGAAGTTGTCGTTGTGGCCGAGCAGGCGCCGCACCGTTTTGTCGAAGCGGTCCCGTTTATCACCTCGCCGGGGGAGAAGGTGACAGCAGTGATTTCGCAGTACGGTCTCTTCCGCAAGGACCCCGCCGACGGGATCTTGAAGCTGGCCGCCTACCTGGAGCGTCCCGGTATGACCGGGGCGGAGATTATCCGGGAGATAAAGGAGCAGTGCGGCTGGGAGCTGCAGATCTGGCCCGATCTCGAGGCAGTGGCGCCGCCAACAACGGAAGAGCTGGCCCGGCTGCGCTATCTCGACCCGGAGCGCTACTTTACCCGCTAGCGCCTGAATGACTTAATCCTCCTGTCGTCTCCTACGATCCCCCTCCCCTTGGAGGATCTGGAGGGGGGAGGGCCGGGGTGGGGGTGGGTAATAATAAAGGGACTGTCCTTTTGGGACAGCCCCCTAATTCCGCTGGTAGTATGTTTATTCCAGCTCCTCTGCAAGCCATTGGGCCACCTCCCGGACCAGGGGTGTGCAGATGGTGCTGCGGATATGCTCTTTCCTCGCTTCGATATCTGCGGCGTCGCAGCCAATGATGCTGTTGCAGTTCACGGTGCTGTATTTATCTATAAATCTCCGGAGGAAGCGGCCGGCTCTTTCCTTTGCCGGTTCACGTTCCTGGCTGCAGTCATCGCGGCCGTATTTCAGTCCGATGGCCATCAGAGCGCCGGAAAGGGCGCCGCAGATATAGCTGTGCTCGCTGATGCCTCCTCCAAAGGGGGTGGCAATCCGGGGGATAATCCCGGCGTCAATGTTCAGGCAGTTGTTTGCCGCCAGCAGCACCGACTCGCAGCAGTTGTAGTCGCGGGTAAAGTGCTCCGCGGCCAGCTCTCCAATGGATAGCTTTGCTTCATTGGTATCTTCATTCACGGCCTGTGCCTCCCTGATTTGTGCCTTTTCCCAAGCAAGATGCCCTTATC
>CAZPET010000334.1:0-2266 GCA_964585625.1 uncultured Syntrophomonadaceae bacterium | reverse complement strand
CGCCTGCAAGGCACAGTTGTTGGTAAAAAGTTGGCATGAAAGCCTCACCTGACAAATTGTAAGTAAAGTGCTTCTTTTTGCCGGCTTTTAAAAAATCATATTCTACAACCAAACAGAAACACCTTTTTTTTAACAATAAAACGGCTTGCCCGCCCAGCCACGGGGACGGTGACTTTGGCAGGTATCCCCCAAAATAGTTTCCGCCCTTGCCCGGCATTTTTTTTCTTCGAGGGGAAAGCTTCGGCCAGGTACCGGGGAATAAAATTGATTCCCCCCGGGGATTTAAAGCCCGGGGGGAAGAGGGTAGGTAAAGGAAGATAACGTCTGCTTACTGCCTAGTGGGAAATTCATGGATCAGTCCGGCGGCGTGGCGCATAATGAGTACGGCATCGACAACATTAACCCTGCCATCGCCGCTGACATCCGCGGCTGCCAGTTTGTCCTCCGTAAGAGTAATCTTACCGACCAGGTGTTTTAACAGCAGGATGGCGTCGCCGACGTTGATCAAGCCGTCTTCACTGACATCGCCAAAGATAAAGTTAAATTCAAATACACCAAATCTGCTGAAGCCACCGTTGAGTTCGGCCCAGATGAAGCAGTTTTCAGTGTCCACACCCTGGTCCGGTAGCCTTTCCCAGCGGTAGCTGCGGTAATTGAAACGGTAGAGGCGCAGTTTTTCCGGATCAACTTTCGCCGGGTCGTAGTCAACCTCGATGCGGGCCTCTACGCCTTCCAGACTGCCTTCAAGTATTTCCATGTCCAGGTAGATGCCCGCCGGGGTAAGATTGGCAGGTATATCTGGCGCCATGGTTGCCCCTGCTTTAAGCACGGCCAGCTCGACACCCTCGATGGGCTCGACGGAGGAGACAAAGATCCTGACAGTACCGTCCGCAAAGTTCAGCTGCGCCTCGTGCTTCCCGGTGCTTTCATTCCACGTCATTTGCAGCGTTTGGCCCGTTTCGAGGAGCAATACCCGGTAGCGTTCGGTAATCCGCTGCAGCACCTCCCCGAGGCGCGAAAGCAGGTCTTCAACAAAGGTCGAGATAAATTCAAGATAACCCTCGATTGACTTATAAGCGGCGGCGACCTCTTCGGCAGTGCCCTGCTCGGGGAAGAGGTCTGCGGTGATAGCTTCAGCGGCGGCAAGGGCGTTTTCTGCCCCGGAGGCCAGCGCCGCAGCGCGATCATCGATAACCTGCCTGACGGCGTCCAGGCGGGCCTGCAGGCCTGCCTTCGCGGCGCCATCCTCCAGGTAGTAAATCCGGGCTGCCGCTTCATCCCAGGCGGCGTAAGCAGCCATGACCTGCTGCACGGTGCCAGTGTCGGGGAAGGGTGCGGCAGTCAGCGCTTCGGCGGCTGCCACAGCTCTCCGGACCACCTTTTCCAGGCGTTCCAGCCTGAAGTCTTTTTGCAGTGTCCGGCCGGCAACCGCTTCTACACCGTATGCATAATCTATTTCATAACCATCAGACCAGCTTCCAGTAGCAACCGTGTAGTCTTTTCCCTCCGCCACCTGCAGGGTGTAATAGCCATCGGGGTCAGTCCAGGTAAGAAAATAGTAACCCTTCCCGTCATACACGCTGACCAGGAAACCGCTAATCCCCTTGCCGCTGTCGGCATCCGTCACCCTGCCGAAAAGGGTGCCGAAATTCAATTCATCTAGTTCAAAATCATGGACGAGCGCGGCGCCCTGCTCAACCTCAACGCCGCAAAGAAAAATATTGGTGTAACCGGTGCCCTGCCCATGTACTTCAATGGTGTAACCGGTGCCCTCCGCCAGCCCCAAGAAATAATCACCGTTGGCGTCAGTTTCGGTATAAAAAAAATAGTCTTCATTTGATATAGACACTGGGACCCCAGGGATCCCCGCCCTGGTAGCGGCGTCGATCACCCTGCCGCTGATGGCTGCTGTCAGTTTGGCCAGTGCAAAATCGCAGACCAATGTTTCCTCTTCACCCAGGCGGGAAACCAAATGAGAGGCGTCTGAATAGCCCATTTCCTGACCCGACACCAGGATCATATAGTCGGTGCCTGCAATTACCTTCAACGTGTAGCTGCCCTGCTCATCAGTATAGGTGCTTTGCAGTTCCCCCCCGCCATAAATTTCAACCAGGATCCCCCCTATCCCCTCACTGTTGGCGGCATCGGTCACCCTGCCGGTGATGGTTACATGGAGCTGCTTTTTCAGGGGAAAGTTTAACTCCAGTTCTTCGTTTGCGCCCACCTGGATTCCGCTGACAAAGGCTTTTACATAACCAAGCTCTTC
>CAZPET010000333.1:0-2266 GCA_964585625.1 uncultured Syntrophomonadaceae bacterium | reverse complement strand
CTGCGGCGGATTTCAAAGTGCAGGTGCGGACCGGTAGAATGTCCGGTGGAACCCAGGCGGGCGATGGTTTGCCCGCGGGAAACCCTCTGCCCGGCAGAAACCAGGTTAACATTATTGTGCAGGTAGAGAGTGTAGTAGCCGCCGTGATTGATGATAATATAGTTGCCCTGGGATGAACCCCGTGATGACCTGACCACTACCCCGCTTTCTGCAGCGAGGATGGAAGTATTCAGCGGTGCACCGATATCTATACCCCTGTGCCCGGCATGGAATCGCTGGTTAATCCTGCCGCCGCCGGCCACCGGCCAGGCAAACCTTCTCAGGGTGCCCCGCTCCACCACCTGGGTTACCGGTTCGGTGATGACACTGCTGGAAACGGCTTCCCTCGATTGCTCCACCCCATTTTCACGGGTAACCCGGTAAGTGATCTCCTGCAAGCCGTATTCCCCCGGAGAAACAACCCTGCTTTCACCGGCATACATTTTGTCGGTGGAGGTGTAGCTGGTAGCAAAGGGGATCCGCTCTTCAACGGTGATCTGTTCAACGCTTCTTACATGCACGGCCGGCACCGCCAACCCGGCCTCGTTGTCCGGTTCGTTTCTGCCAAAACGGGAAATCACCAGATCACGAGAAGCGACAAGCATTTCCGGAGCATGCTTTTGCCGTGTCAGCAGGAAGGCAATATCGTCCGAAGTATAAACCTGTTCAGGAGGGACCGTGCATTTTTCGCCGGAGATCTCCTCGAGCAGCTCCACATCCAACAGTTCAACCCGCTCGTCGTCGCTGACAAAGGCAAGACATACCGCCTCGATAATCCGGTCCACTCCCTCCGCCGTGGATACCGGGGCCACCGGGGTACCGTCAACGGTAACCATTACTGCATCGGTAAGGAAGCTCAGCCGCTGCATCAAGGCATCCCTGGTCATCTGGATATCGTCCGGCTCGTCCGGACGGTATTCGCGGGTCAGGGTAATCTCCTGCTCCGGGAAAAGCTCCATCTGGTAAAGAGAGCTGCATTTGCAGGTCAAATCGTCAAGAAACTGCTCCACCTCCCCGGGGTCCCGCACCAGTCCGACTTCAATCCCGTCCATCCGGACCGCGTAGAGGTGACAGTACAGGTAATAGTGGAAGCGCAACAGGCCTCCCAAAGCAAGGCAGGACAGAACCAGGTAAAGCGACCAGTGCAGGGTTTTACCCTTTAACCAGCGCTGCAGCTTTATCAATTTACTGTGACGATAAGCGCGCTTAAGGCGGGAGATAAACGGCTTTCTTTGCGGAGATAAACCCGGCATGCCCATAACAACCTCCTGTTGCAGAGTAATAAAGCGGCAAAGATGTTAAGACAAGATAACATTTCCTTAACATTTTTAACGATACTATAAAAGTTACTTTTTGTCCATGACAATTTTTTCTTGCCGGAAGAAGTTTAGAGGTTGGATGTCGGAGGTCGGAAGTAGACACAAGGGGACGGTTCTTTTGTGTACTTGATCCCTTGTAGAACTGGTATTATTCTTTTTTCACACAAGCCTCTTGCTATACTCTTGCCTTTGTTCACAACAATAAATATGAACTTCTGATCAACACAAAAGAACCGTCCCCCTGTGTACCTGTGTACTGTTGGAGGTTGGAAGTCGGAGGTGACTTCCTACTTCTGACTTCCAATTTGGGCGATGGCGAGGACATCTGCTTTCAGCGAGTTCAGTTTTGCCTCTGCTGCTGCGGCGCTGCCGGCGCTGACAGAGAAATATAGCTTGATTTTCGGTTCGGTGCCCGAGGGGCGGATGCAGAACCAGGCGCCGCTTTCCAGCCGGTAGTAGAGCACCTCGGAGCGGGGCAGCTCCACCGGGAACTCCTCCCCGGTCAGAAGATCCCAGCTTTTTCGCTGCGCGTAATCCCGTTTTTCGATCACCCTCTCCCCCGCCACCTCCGGCGGGAGCGCGGCATAGGAGCGCATGATCTCCCCGGCTTTCTCCATATCCTGCAGCCCGATCGAGACCAGGTCCTCGCGGAAAAAGCCGTGCTTCCGGGAAAGCTGCTCCAGGGCCTGCAGCAGGCTAAGCCCCTTTTCCTTGTGGTATGCGGCCATCTCGGCAATCAGGCAGGCCGCCCCGACGGCATCCTTATCCCGCCCGAAGGTGCCGGCCAGGAAGCCGTAGCTCTCTTCGTAGCCGAAGATGAAGCTGAATTCCCCGGTCTCTGCAAACTCTTTCATCTTCTCGCCGATATATTTGAAGCCGGTGAGGGTCTCTATGGTCCTGACACCGTA
>CAZPET010000332.1:0-2270 GCA_964585625.1 uncultured Syntrophomonadaceae bacterium | reverse complement strand
ACCGCAACACCCTTATGCACAGGTTAAATAAAATTAAAGCGCTAATAGGTCTGGACCCAAAAAGCTTCGTTGATGCCTTTAAATTGAAACTGGCCCTTCTTTGTTACCGCCTTGATAAGAGTTTATAGGATGGTCAAGTTCTGCCCCGGTTGTGCGCAGCGCACAACCGGGCCGTTTTTGTAAGTTATCAATTTAGGGCATCTGCCTAAAGGTCAAAGCTTATTCCTTGCCTAAGTTTTATGTAAAGAAAACAACATGGCGAGGGTTTTTATGAAAAGGATTATTGTGGCCCCCGATTCTTTCAAAGAAAGCTTGAATGCCTTTGAGGTGGCAGAAGCGATTGCCGGCGGTTTTAAAAAGGTTTTTCCCGATCTGGAAACTATCGGAGTACCAATGTCCGATGGGGGGGAAGGCTTCGCTGAAACCCTGGTTTTAGCTAAGGGAGGCAGGCTGGTCCCCTGTACCGTTACCGGTCCCCTCGGTGAACCGGTGGAAGCATTTGTGGGGCTTTTGGGTGACGGCTCCACCGGAGTCGTAGAAATGGCGGCCGCATCAGGTTTGCCACTGGTACCGGCAGCAAAGAGAAACCCTTTTTTGACCACAACATATGGCACCGGTGAATTGATCAAGAATGCATTAAGTTTGGGTTGCCGACAAATTATCATCGGTGCGGGCGGCAGCGCCACAAATGACGGAGGGGCTGGCATGGTCCAGGCTCTCGGCGCGCGCCTGTTGACGGACCGGGGGGACGATCTGAAACCTGGCGCCGGCGGGCTGAGAGAGCTGGCTGATATCGATATAACCGGTCTTGATCGACGCCTTCAGGATGTTGAAGTAGTGCTTGCCGCAGATGTGCACAACCCTCTCTGCGGCGTACGGGGCGCCGCCTATACTTACGGACTTCAAAAAGGGGCCGCTGCCGAAGACCTGCCTGCTCTTGACGCCGCGCTGCGTCATTTTGCAGAAGTTGTTCGTGAAAAGA
Organism: uncultured Syntrophomonadaceae bacterium; assembly: GCA_964585625.1. Classification (GTDB taxonomy): domain Bacteria; phylum Bacillota; class Dethiobacteria; order DTU022; family DTU022; genus JAAZIN01. The sequence continues at coordinate 1,288 of CAZPET010000332.1, read as the reverse complement.
CGCATGTCGATATGATGAACCTGCCGGGTGCCGGAGCAGCCGGCGGTTTGGGCGGGGGCCTGGTTGCCTTTCTCGGTGCGAAAATCAGAGCGGGCATCGAGGTGGTATTGGAAACAGTTGATTTTGCCGGTTTGCTTCAAGGTGAAGTCGATCTCGTGGTGACAGGTGAGGGAGAATTGAACGGGCAAACTGCTTTTGGAAAAGTTCCCGCAGGTGTGGCCAGGCTGGCAAAACAATTTCAGGTTCCGGTTCTCGCCCTGGTCGGCTCTATCGGCCCGGATGCCAGAAGTGTTCTTTGCTGCGGTGTAGACGCTTATTTTAGTATTGTTCCGCGCCCGCTAACGATGGAAAGCTCCATTGCCCGGGCGTCCGGGTTCCTGACGGATCTTGCAGAGCAGTGCGCCCGAATGATTCAAGCACTTGGTAAGAACAAGGGAGGTGGTGGTATTTGGAAAGGAGGCATTTAAGATGGCTGTACTGGAAAAAATTCAGAAAGCGACCATTGCCGGCAGTGCCGAAGAAGCCGTTGCCCTGGTCCAAGAAGCGATCGATGAAGGGCTTTCACCCGAAACCATCATCCAGGATGGTTTCATCGTGGCCATGTCTGCCGTCGGCGAGCAGTTCAAGGACGGGGAGGTTTTTGTGCCTGAAATGCTGGTTGCAGCGCGGGCAATGCAGTTTGGCGTCAACGCATTGGAGCCGTACCTGGCCAAAGTGCTCCTGGGAACGGTCAAGGGGGATCTGCACGATATCGGCAAAAACCTGGTCGGGATGATGCTGCAGGGAAACGGGGCGGAGATCATTGACCTCGGTGTGGATATCTCCACGGAAACCTTCATTGAAGCGGTAAAAGAGCATCAGCCGCAATTCCTTGCGCTCTCCTCACTGCTGACAACCACAATGCCGGTTTTAGGTGAAGTAATTGAAGCTTTGCAGGAAGCGGGGCTCAGGGAACAGGTTAAGGTTCTGGTAGGCGGCGCTCCGGTCAATGAGGAGTTTGCCCGGCAAATCGGGGCTGACGGTTATGCTGAAAACGCAATTCTAGCCGTAGATCTGGTCAAGAACCTGCTCGGCAAAAATTGATTGAATACCCACCCTTCCCCCGCCGGTTAACCGGCGGGGGAAGGGTGGGGCTGGATATTTTGAGGCGGCAGATCTGCCGGTCAACTGCGTTGCATCCAAACACCACGGTGGCCAGATTCAGGATGGTTAAGCCGGGATCAAAGTCCCAATATGGCCACGCTGCAGACATTCTGGTGCGGCACCCCGCCGAGATTGTGGGTCAGCC
>CAZPET010000331.1:0-2274 GCA_964585625.1 uncultured Syntrophomonadaceae bacterium | reverse complement strand
CCGGCAGGGCCGCTTCAACGGCCAACCGGTTCTCGATTTCATCCGGCAAAACCTGCTTCCGATATTTTTCATCCTGCCTTTCGAAAATCTCCCGGCTGACCATGCTGACGACGCGGATGGAAAAGCCCTTTTCTTCAAGAACATCTTTGGCCTGCAGCGCCAGAGCAACTTCGGAACCGCAGGCGATGATGATCAGGTCGGCAGACCCGCTTTTTTCCGAACCCACGACATAGGCACCCTTAAACGCTTCCTTGCCGCTGCCGGGTAATTGGGGCAGGTCCTGGCGCGACAGCACCAGAGCCGTGGGGCCGTTCGTGCGTTTAAGTGCATGCAGCCAGGCCGCCGCTGTCTCCCGGCCGTCGGCTGGGCGGAGCACATCCAGGTTCGGGGTGGAGCGCAGACCGGCCAGCTGCTCCACCGGCTGATGGGTGGGACCGTCTTCGCCGACAGCGATGCTGTCGTGAGTGAAAACATAGATTGCCGGCACCCCCATCAGCGCAGAAAGCCTGAGCGAAGGTTTCATATAATCGGAGAAAACAAAGAAGGTCGAGCCGAAGGGGCGCAGCCCGCCGTGCAGGGCAATCCCGGCCAGGATCGTGCCCATGGCATGTTCGCGAACGCCGAAAGCAATATTGCTGCCTTGCGGATTGCCGGCCTGGAAATCCCCCAACCCTTTAAGATAGGTCTTCGTAGAAGCATTTAAATCGGCCGAACCGCCAATCAGGTTGGGAAGATATTTCGCCAGCACCTGCAGCACCTGGCCCGATGCGGCCCGCGTGGCGGCAGGTTTATCAAACTCCCACAGAGCCGGATCGTTCACCAGCTCCTCCGGGAGTTCAAGAGAGTGCCAGGCATCCCAGCGGGAGGCCAGCTCTGGAAATTTACTGCGATATGCGGCCATGAGCCGGTCCCATATTCTCTTCTGTTGACCAAGTTTATCCCGGATGTCTCCAAAATGTGTTTTCACTCCGGCGGGCACATGAAAAGGAGGCTCAAGCGGCCAGCCCAGGTTCTCCCTGGTCAGGCGGGCCTCTTCTTCACCCAGGGGGGCGCCGTGCGATTCGGGTTTCCCCTGCTTATGAGGCGAACCGTAACCAATTTCCGTGCGTACCATGATCAGGACCGGGCGTTCGCTTTCGCGGGCCCGGCCAATTGTATCGGCAACCTCATCGACGTTGTTCCCATCTTCTACCCGCAGTACTTGCCAGCCGTAAGCTTCAAACCGCATCCCCACATCTTCGGTAAAGGTAATACCGGTGCTGCCGTCAATGGTGACCCTGTTGTCGTCATAGAGGCAGATCAGTTTGTTCAGCCTTAAATGGCCGGCCAAAGAGGCCGCCTCGGAGGTGATCCCCTCCATCAGGCAGCCGTCACCCGCGTAAATATATGTATAGTGGTCCACAACCGGAAAGCCGGGCCGGTTGAATTCTGCAGCCAGACGTCTTTCGGCAATAGCCATGCCCACGGCGGCAGCGAAGCCCTGTCCCAGCGGGCCGGTAGTGACTTCCACCCCGGGCGTAACCCTGTATTCGGGATGTCCCGGCGTCTTGCTGCCCCACTGTCTGAAATTCTTTATTTCATCAAGCGAAAGATCGTAACCGGAAAGATGCAGCAGCGCGTAAAGAAGCATCGAGCCGTGCCCGGCCGAGAGAACAAAGCGATCGCGGTCCGGCCATTCAGGCGCCGCGGGATCGTGTTTCAGATAACGCGACCATAAAGCATAGGCCATCGCCGCCCCGCCCATCGGCAGGCCGGGATGACCGGAATTTGCTTTTTCAATGGCATCTACGGCCAAAAAACGAATCGTATTTACAGACAGTTCATCGATCGGTTGCACGTATACATCACTCCTTTGAATTTTACACTTTACAATATTATTCTGCCCGCGATTTGTAAACGCCTGCTTTCTTCTATTACAGCCCTTTCATTATCCAAAAGGGCAGATAAAATTAAGGGGTTTCCAGGCGTTAACAGCCCGAAAACCCTTTACATTAACACTGGTGGGGACGAGAGGATTTGAACCTCCGACCTCTTGAATGTGAGTCAAGCGCTCTCCCCCTGAGCCACGTCCCCGCAAATTAGCATTAAGCTTGCAAAATAATTATAACAGCTTCAGAGGCAATGTCAACAAGGATACGCAGGCTGTGATCGCCAGGCAAGCGACGGACAGCGACAGCAAAGCAAAGAATAAACAAGGGTTTACACGTGGTGTTCTCACCCTTCTAATACGTACGCAAAAGATAATACCGTGAGTATATTGCGTTGACTGGTGCC
>CAZPET010000330.1:0-2275 GCA_964585625.1 uncultured Syntrophomonadaceae bacterium | reverse complement strand
TTTGAAGTAAGCTTCCGTGGGTTCGGAACCGCCACAGCCGGGGCATCCTGATATTATTTACCTGCAGTCAACAGCATTGCAGCGTCTCGCCTTGAGCGCCGCCCCCAGCTCGGCCATGGTGCGAACGGGAACGGTGAATAAGGTATAACAGCGCCCGATTTCATCGGTTAAGTGAGCGTCGCTGCCCCCGGTGCACGGAAGGTTTAGCTTTTCCGCCAGCATCCGGGCCAGGTGGTCCTCGAGTAGCCGGTTGGCCCCGTTACAGGTCTCAATGGCGACAAGGCCGCTTAATTTTGCGGCGCCGCCGCAACCGTGCCCGATGCGGTAAGGATGGGCCGCCACCACCGCTCCGCCGGCGCAGTTTACCGCATCGATAACCTCCTGGGCATCGTTGTAATCACCCTTAAAACGGTTCCAGCAGCAAATCTCGTTGCTGTAGACCAGCAAGTGGCCGGAACGGGTAGCCACCTCGGCCCCGATAAAAACCGCCAGGTTGAAGTGAGGGGCCAGTTTAAGGAACATCTCGCTTTTCTCGTAATTGCTATGTTCGGTTACGGCAAAACCGTCCAGGCCGGCCTTAGCGGCGGCGGCTAATACCTCTTCCGGTTCGCCGAAAGCATCGTCGAGTTGGCGGTATGGACATGCAGATCGATTCGCACCTGTTTATTTTCTCGTCTCATAATTTCCCTGATTATACAGCAAATTCAGGAGGATTAAAACAAACTGAAAAGAATATATCAGGGGGACTATATCAGGGGGACTATATCAGGGGGACGGTTCTCCCGATATATCAGATTGAAATGAGGATGTGATAGATTATGCCAAGAGTTGCGCGAAGGGTAAGTTCAACCGGAATCTATCATGTAATCGCCAGAGGAATTAACCGCCAAAAAATATTTCTTGACGATAACGATTGTCATAAGTATTTAATCACATTGGAACAAATAATCAGGGAAGAAGGGTGTATTCTGCTCGGATACTGTTTAATGGGAAATCACCTGCATTTATTGATCTGTGCATATTCCGGTGAATCTTTGTCACTGGCGATGAAACGAACAGGTACCAGTTATGCGTGGTGGTTTAACTGGAAATACGAGCGGACCGGGCACGTTTTTCAGGACCGGTTCAGAAGCGAATGTGTGGAAGATGACAGCTATCTGCTGGTGGTAATCAGGTATATTCATCAAAACCCTGTTAAGGCGGGTTTGGCGCGGGAACCGGAGGCTTATAAATGGAGCAGTTGCTCAACTTACTTCGGCGGTAAGGATTATCTGCCCGGGTTGACCAGCACAGATTTTATCCTGTCATTATTTGATACAGAGAAAAGCGTTGCGATCGAGCATTTCAGAAAGTTTATGGGAGAAGACAGTGATGACCGGTGCCTTGAAGATTGTTCGGCAGAGCAACTAAAAGACAGTGAGGCGCGGGAAAAAATTGTCGAGCTATTAGGCAACCGGTCAATTGGCGAATTGCAAAAAATGGGCAGGGTGGAGAGAAATTCGTTTTTGCACCGGGCCAAGGAGATCCAAGGATGCAGCATCAGGCAAATAGCCAGGATCACAGAGATTGGTTACAATATTATCTATCGCGCTTGAAAAATATATCAGAAGAACCGTCCCCCTGATATACATGACGGAAGTTTTTATTCGCTCCGCTAACTTTTTGGCCGCTGGTGGTTCTCTAAGTTCATATGTAATATATGAAAATGCTTGTCGTAGATCTCGCATGGCGTACCGGGTTAAATATACCCTGTAGCTTTCCATGGTCTACTCCTCATTTGCAACCTGGTTGAACGCTTCCTCTGCCGGAACAACCCTGTTGCTTTTAACGTCTTTCATGCCCTCATCCAGTAATTTGTAAAGCTCAAATTTGCCAACAAGCCTTTCATAGGTTTCAATACTCATGACTGCAAGGTCACCCTTGCCGTTTTTGGTTATATACACCGGTTCGGAATACTTGTGGCAGAACTCTGAAATCTCATTGTACTTATTTCGCAAATCAGAGCTTGGTCTAATTTTGGGCATTCCTAGAACCTCCGGTTTTGTTTATATGCAAAATATATCAATATAACGATATCCCGTCAACCATCCGGAACAGCCAGGTAAATGAGCCGGTTAGTATCGATCCATGAAATTGGGAGCATTTGCTCCTGCTGACTGCTTCGTACATTTTTTGTAAAAAATACGCGAATTTGCTTTCAAACTAATCTCCCGCCACCCCCGCTAACAGCAGGAAATACCGGATCAATTTAGAAATATTATAGCAAGGTAGTCAC
>CAZPET010000329.1:0-2281 GCA_964585625.1 uncultured Syntrophomonadaceae bacterium | reverse complement strand
AAGCCAGATCAGCGGCTGGATCACCGTCATCAGGATACGGGTTTTCTGGCTAAAAAACTTTTTTAGCTCGCGCCAGCAAACCCAGTAGATATCGGTTAAACGCAACCCGGCCGGAATATCACCTGGATGATATATTTTTGCACTCATCTGCGTGCCCTCCTCATCCTCACCCTCTGTTTTTGCGCTTCTTCTTTGCCATCTGCCGCCTGGTCCCGCAGCGCTCGGCCGGTGTGAGCCAGGTAAACTTCGTCCAGGGTGGGCCTTTTCAGGGTCACTGACTCGATTTTGGCCCCGTTCTTCTGGGCCGCGTCAAAAATCTGCGGCAGCAGAAAGTCACCGTTTTTGGCCACCACGATATTTTCTGCGCCGCGCCGGGAGAGCTCTTGCACGCCAGGCAGATCCCGCAGCGCTGTCAGGGTTGCTGCGGCGGTCTCCGCGGTGCCATCGCTGAAGCGAAAGAAGATCACATCGCCGCCGAGCTGATCTTTCAGGACTGCGGGCGCATCGATCGCCTTGATCAATCCGCGGTCGATTATGGCGATGCGGTCGCAGAGGGCGTCGGCTTCATCCATGTAATGGGTCGTCAAGAAAATGGTCATCTTGTTTTCGCTGCGCAGCCGCTCGATGTATCGCCAGATCTCATGGCGCGTCTGGATGTCGAGACCCAGGGTGGGCTCGTCGAGAAAAAGAACTTCCGGCCGGTGAATCAGGCCGCAGGCGATATCAAGTCTTTTCCGCATCCCGCCGGAGTAAAACTCGACGCGGTCGTCACAGCGATCGCTCAGCCCGACCAGCTCCAGAACCTCGTCGATACGGGCCTTGATCTGCGGCCGGGAAATATGGTAAAAACGCGCTTGCAAAATCATATTTTCCTGCCCGGTGAGGTGGTCGTCCACGGCCAGATCCTGGGAGACATATCCCAGCCGGGTGCGCACGCGATAGGCATCTTTGACCACATCGAGGCCGTTCACCATAGCCCTACCGCCTGTAGGCTTGATCAGCGTGGTCAGCATCATGATCGTTGTTGATTTACCCGCCCCGTTGGGGCCCAGAAAGCCGAAGATCTCCCCTCTCTCGATCTGAAAAGAGATCCCCTTGACCGCTTCGGTCCCGCCGCGGTAGGTCTTTTTCAGATCTATGACCTCAATGGCCGGATCAGCTGTCTTGATTTGCTCCATCGGCCTCTTCCTCCTTTGGATCCACCGCTGTTGAATCTATTATTTCCGCCTCATCTTCCCTGCTCAATACCGCTGTATTCAGCTGCGACAGCCTCTCCATCGCCTCGGCGACAAAAGCGCTCACTGCGCGCGCCGGCATGATCGAAAGACCCATCCCCTTCGGTCCCTGAAAAACAAGAAACTTCTCGCCGGGCTGCAGCTTCATCTCCTCCCGGGCCTCCTGCGGGATCACAATCTGCCCTCTCTCCCCCAGCGTCACTGCAGCATAGAATTTGTGCCGGGGTTTGCCCATTTTCCTTCCTCCTCATTCCGCTGTCACCATCTTTAGCTTAAATAACTGCCCGGTGAAGCAAACCAATACAATCCAGAATAACAATAAACAGTGGTAATCTTCTATTGCATTAGTATGTTAAATCATATAGGTATGACTGTCAATACCGGATAGCCCGGGGTGAGTATGACGAACGGCTCTGAACAGCAGCTATATTTAAAAAACCCATTGCAATAAAAAATTCTATATGATACAATTCTAACGAACGTTAGGTAGGGTTAAGGCAGCCGGTACTTTCCAGGACATTATACTAAAGGAGAGACAAAAATGGATATTGAGAAGAGATTTGCCCTATTGCAAAATACCTATGCGGCATCTATAGCAGAGACTGTAAACACTTATGACAAGCTAAAGGTGCTTGACACAATCGTAGAGAGAAGAAAAGAAAGGCAGGCACAGACAGCGCCCTTTTTGAATCAACAGCTTGGCATTGAAACCGTTGAGGATGTTTTTTGCAAGCTTTCAGAAATTTATGGCTGTGCGAACTGGTTTGTGGAAAAAACAGATGACGGCTATGTAGCTACAGCACTTTCATGCAAGTTATGCAAGCTGTCCAAGAAAATGGGAGGAGCAAATCCTTGCAATGGATGGTGCTTAGATCCCATGTTCGCTATGATAACTGCCGTGGGCAAAATCGATGCTGGAAGTATAGCTGTTGAAAGCACTTTAATGGCCGGAGACTGTTGTAAAGTGCTTGTCAATATCCATTCAGAACAGAATGATATTGCTTAAACATATTGATAATGAAAGAAGGCGAGAGTAAATGAAGGAT
>CAZPET010000328.1:0-2289 GCA_964585625.1 uncultured Syntrophomonadaceae bacterium | reverse complement strand
AATCGCCTTGATCAAGCTCATTGTTTCCTCCTATATTCCCGAAAGTCTCTGCAGTGATCTTTTCTGTATTGCGGCGCTTTTTCCTGCAGGCGGTAAATTATTGATCCGGCCAGGCTAGCGCCGGCCAAATACATGGAAGCTCCCGCTTTCCACCCTGCGGGACAGTGGCGCCGCCAGGGGCAGCAGCACCAGCGCCCCGAGGAGATTGTAAAGAAAATGGGCGTTGGCCAGCCGGCGGGGTAGAACTGCGGCGCTTTTTACAGCGATCAGAAGCAGGTAGGGGTAAAAAGCCATCGCCAGCACGAGGCTGATCAGGTTGAAGAAAAAATGGAACCATGCCGCCCGCCGGGCGGTGGCCTCCATCCCGATCGCGGCGATCAGGGCGGTGGAGCAGGTGCCCAGGTCGGCGCCGATTACCAGCGCCACGCCGGCGGGCAGGGTGATCATCCCTTCATGGGCCAGGCCGAGGACAATCCCCGTCACCGCACTGCTGCTTTGCAGAGTAGCCGCGGCAATCAACCCGGTGAGGATACCCCTCCCGGGTGTCTCTCCCGCGATCTGCAGGACCCTGCCGAATACTTCCCCCTCTTTCAGCGAAGCGAGAGCCGCGGTCATGCCGCCCATCCCGAGCAAAAGAAGGCCGCATCCGAAAAGCGGCGCCGCCGCCTTTCGCAGTCCAGGATGAGGGACCAATCTGCATAAAGCAGCCAGGCCGAGCAGCGGCCAGGCCAGCCAGTGAAGGTTAAAGGAGAGCAGCTGTCCGGTAATCGTCGTGCCGACATTGGCCCCGATAATCACCCCGCAGCCCTGCGAGAGGGTCATCACGCCGGCATTGACCAGGCTGACGACCATAACCGTGGTCAGGCTGCTGCTCTGCAGCAGCGCCGTTACCAGGAAACCGGTGCCAAAGCCGCGCCAGGGGCTGCCGGTCAGCCTGGCGAGCAGTTTCTTAAATGCAGGTCCGGAGCTGCGGGCGACGGCGCCGCTCATCCGGCGGAGTCCGAATAGAAAGATCCCCAGAAAAACGGCGGCTTTCAGCAGGCCGGACCACGGCAATGCACCCTTCCCCCTCTCCGCTCATATGCATTGCGGCTCTCTCATCTTTACGCCCGGCTGAAGAAATTATACCCGGTCAGGCCTGCGGGGCTGCTATCGCAGCTCTTCCCGGTTTGTCCGGAGCTCTCCGGTAAGCAGATCGATCACCCGGCCCGGCTGAAATTGGGGGTTAAGATAGTCCTGGAGATCACTGCTGATCAGCTGGACGATGCGCACTTCGGTTGGTGAAAGGGGCTCTACAACGAGACAGCCGCGGGCAAAAGGGATGCGCAGATATTCGGGAGCATAGCTCTCGCATCCCTCAAAGATCAGCTCAAGCGGAAAGGCGGCGTAGTGGATCACGAGGGTTCCCCCCCGCTGCGCCGCTTCTCGATAAGTTCGTTCAAGACGGCGATGGCCCTGCCCAGCCCGGCGGCTTCATCGATCAGCCCCACCTCGACCGCATCTTTCCCCACCAGGACGGTGCCGATATCGCGGGCCAGCTGCCCGGTGCTGAACATCAGTTCCCGGAACTTCGCCTCGGTGATATGTGAATGCCTGGTAATGAACTGGATCACCCGGTCCTGCATCTTGTCGAGGTATTCAAATGTCTGCGGCACGCCGATGACCAGGCCGGTCAGGCGGATGGGATGGATCGTCATTGTCGCTGTCTCCGAAATGAACGAATAATCGCCGGCTACCGCCAGGGTCACCCCGATACTGTGCCCCCCGCCGAGAACCAGGGTCACGGTGGGCTTGGAGAGGGTATCGATCATCTCGGCGATGGCCAGTCCCGCCTCGACATCGCCGCCGACGGTATTTAAGAGCACCAGCAGCCCTTCTATTTTGGGGTTCTGCTCCACCGCGACCAGTTGGGGAATGACGTGTTCATACTTGGTGGTCTTGTTCTGCGGCGGCAGGGTCAGGTGCCCCTCGATCTGACCGATAATGGTCAGCGCATAGATATTGCTCTCCAGTTGAGGCGCCTGAACCTGGCCCAGCTGCTGGATATTCTCCAGAACGGGCGCCCGCTGAGGGGGCGGCGGCGCCTCCGGCCGGTTGATCCGCCGCACCGGATGCCGCCCGCGACGGTTAAAGAAAAACAATCGATCGCCTCCCTGGTAATCAACATTTTAGTTTACAGCAGAGCGCTAAACCTTATACCAAGCTCCCTTCCTGAGCCTCCTATATTTATTGGGGCAGCGCCTTTTTTGTCATCCTGAGGGCGAAGCCCGAAGGATCCCTGTCCTGAGC
>CAZPET010000327.1:0-2290 GCA_964585625.1 uncultured Syntrophomonadaceae bacterium | reverse complement strand
GGCATGTTAACCGCTACACCACAGCTCCGCGTGTAAAATCAGTATACACAACCGCTTTCAAAAAGTCAACCCGGCGCAGGCGCACTTTTTGCTACTGGGGCCGGGATGATCGTGTTCTTCCATGTCATTCTGAACGGGTCATCATTCGAGCTTCAACATCTTCTGCGATTTGGCCTCTTCAGCTTCCTGCTGCAGCCTGGAGAGACGCTCTTCTTCGGCAATACTGTAGTAGATCAGGCTTTGCAGTTCAATGGTCAGATCGGAATTATGAATATGAACTCCCTCCGGGGCATGGAGCTTTGCCGGGGCAAAATTCAAGATCGCCGTCACCCCGTGCTCGACCACTTCATCGACAACCTCCTGGGCGGCATCCGCAGGCACCGTGATCAGCGCTACCTTAATGTTATGCTCCCTGATGATTCCAGGGGCCTGCTCAAAGGGCAATACCTCGATCTCGCATATTTTTTCGCCGATAACATACGGGTCCCGGTCAAATACAGCCATGATATCCACGTAAGGGTTCTTCACCGCATTGTAGCGCGTCAGGGCGGTGCCGAGGTGCCCTGCCCCGATAACGATGATCTTTGTCTTCTGATCCAGGCCGATAATCTTCAACAGCTTCTCCCGCAGGAAGTTGGTGTTGTAACCGGTCCCCCGGGTTCCAAAGGCGCCAAAATAGGCGAGGTCTTTGCGGATCTGCTCTGCGGAAAACCCCGATTCGAGGCTTAGCTCCCGGGAGGAGACGATTTCCACATCCCGGCGAATCAGGTTGTCGAGAATACGCAGGTAGACCGGCAAACGCTTGATCACCGTTTTAGACACGTTACGGGAAGCCATTAGCGCTTACAGCCCTCCCTTGTTGGTTAGTTGTTCTTGCCTGGTCTTATATTTGCCGGGTGACCAAGACGCATTACAGCGTATCCGGCCGGGCAACGTTTTTGTTACGGTAATCTGTAAATTTTTTAACCACCAACAACTCCGGTGGGGATCCGCCCCGGTTAAGCACCTTTGTATGGATAACCCCAAAGTCGACGCTGTTTAATTCGCGGCAGTAATCCAGAATTGCTATTTTCTCTTTTTCGCCCGGCACATGACCCGGGTAAAGCACCAGGGTCACCAGGCCGCCCGGGCTCAACAGCGACAGGGCTGCAGCGAAGGCCCGCAGGGTACTCTCCGGGCGGGTCACGATGGAATGATCCCCTCCGGGAAGGTAACCCAAATTGAACATCACTGCCGCCACCGGGCCGGCGATATAAGTTTCCATTGATTCATGCCCGGCACGAATCAAGATCACTCTTTTTGCCAGATCATTTTGGTTCAGGAGAGCCGCCGTTCTATCAAGCGCCTCCTGCTGTATATCAAAAGCATAGACCTGCCCGCAGGATCCGACCAGCCGGGCCAAAAAGAGCGTATCCCGGCCGTTTCCGGCAGTGGCATCGACGGCGATATCGCCCTCCCGGACAATCTCTGCGACCTGCTTCTGGGCCAGCTCCGTTATCCTGATCATGTTTTAGCGATGTGGTTACACTAGTAAACCTCTATTTTCGAAGAGATAATGTTGACGCGGCTCTCCTGCTCAATGAACGAAAGTATCTGCTCCATGACCCGGTCGGCGCTGCCGCTGTTCTGACAAACCGCAGCCACCCCCAGTTCCGAGCGCTGCCACAGATCTTTGCAGCCCACTTCAGCCACGGAGATATTGAAACGGTTACGCAAACGTTTAACCAGGCTCTGGATAACCTGTCTCTTCTTTTTTAACGAGGCAGCTTCGGGGATGTGGACTTCCAGGATACAGACAGCTACCCGGACCGGAATCACTCCCTTGGAGATCCGCGGTACGATCCAGTCAGTGCACCAGCGGACCGCTGTCTTCAGGTTCTCCGAACCCGATCGGTTCAGATGCTTGCTCTTCAATCAGCTCTTTGATCGAAACGGTATAGGGGATCACTTTTTTACCAATAAAGATCGGGCAGCCCACGGTCAAAGAGAGCGCCACGGCATCACTGGGCCGGGCATCGACCAGGAGGTCTCCCCCGGCTGTTTTCAGATAGATCTCGGCGTAAAAGGTGCTCTCTTTCATGTCGTTTACCACGACTTTATCTACTCTAACATCGAGATGTTCGCAGAACGATTTAAACAGATCATGGGTCATGGGACGCGGCGGGATATGCCCTTGCAGCTTCAGAACAATCGCCTGGGCTTCCCAGAAGCCGATCCCTATAGGGAGGACCATCGTCTCTTCCATATCCACCAGCAGAAGCAGTGGATTTTGCACGGGATCCAGAACTAC
>CAZPET010000326.1:0-2291 GCA_964585625.1 uncultured Syntrophomonadaceae bacterium | reverse complement strand
CTGGAAGGAGCTGCGCCAATGAACGAAAAACCAGTCTCAAAACCTGAAAACCCATGTTTCTCTTCCGGGCCGTGTGCCAAGCATCCCGGATATAGTTTGGCAGCATTAAAAGATACTCCCCTGGGAAGGTCCCACCGGAGCGCACTGGGCCAGTCCCGGCTTTTTGAATCAATCCGGAAGACGAAAAAACTGCTCGGCATTCCTGAAGAATACCTGGTGGGTATTGTCCCCGCTTCCGATACAGGGGCTTTGGAGATGGCCCTCTGGAACCTTCTGGGTGAAAGAGCGGTTGATGTGATCTACTTTGAAGCATTCGGCAATGGATGGGCAAACGATATTCTCAACCAGTTGAAATTGAAAGATGTGCAGGTGCTCTCTGCCGGCTACGGCTTTTTGCCCGACCTCACCCGGGCAGATTTTGCTCATGATGTTATCTTTACCTGGAACGGCACTACAAGTGGAGTAAAAGTGCCCAACGGCGACTTCATTCCTTCCGATCGCAAAGGGTTGACCATCTGCGATGCCACCTCGGCCGTATTTGCTATGGAGATCCCCTGGGGGAAGCTGGATGCCGTCACCTTCTCCTGGCAGAAAGTGCTCGGCGGGGAGGCGGCTCACGGCATGCTGGTGCTCTCGCCCCGGGCCGTTGAGCGTATCGAGAGCTATACGCCGCCGTGGCCGATCCCGAAAATTTTTCAGCTGAAGAAGGATGGAAAACTGATCAAAGGCATCTTTGAAGGTTCAACGATCAACACCCCTTCGATGATCTGCAATGAAGACTACCTTGCCGCCCTGAGATGGGCGGAGTCGATCGGGGGCCTGCCGGCTTTGATCCGGCGCAGCGAGAACAATCTAAAAGTGATCGAAGATTTCGTCGCGAAGCATGATTGGATTCACTTCCTGGCCTCCGATCCCGCGATCCGTTCAAATACCAGCGTCTGTTTGACGGTTGATCTGCCCCCGGAGAAGCTTCAAAAAATAATCAAACTCCTGGAGGACGAGCAGGCGGCATTTGATATTGCCTCCTACCGCGAAGCGCCGCCGGGCTTGCGCTTCTGGTGCGGCGCCACGGTCGAGCGGTCCGATCTGAAGCTGGCGCTGCAATGGCTGGAGTGGGCCTATAGATTTGTACAGGGCACGGATTAAAGTTCACATCAAAGAAGAGGAGAGAGATCATGAAAATCGAAACATTCGAAATGGAACGGATGCAGTGTCTCTACGAGCGGGAGGTGGAGTTTAATCTATCGGAGAGCGGGGTGCTGCCGCTGAAGCTTTCCGAACTTCTCAACGGGGAGGACGTGGAGCGCTTCCTGGCCCAGGAGCTGTGGTACAGCGCATCTGACGGCTCCCGGCTGCTGCGCGAGAGAATTGCCCAATTCTACCCGGACTGCAAGGCGGAGAATATTACCGTCACCAACGGCGGTTCCGAGGCGAACTACGTAACCCTCTGGACCCTGCTCGAGCCGGGCGGGCGCCTGGCCATGATGATTCCCAATTATATGCAGTCCTGGGGATTGGGACGCGCCTATGCCGGCGGAGTTGATACCTTCAAGCTCGTGCTGAAGCAGGAGGCCGGTCAAACCCGCTGGGCTCTTGACGTGGAAGGCTTAAAGCGCGCCGTTACCGGCAAGACGAATGTTATCCTGATCACCAACCCGAACAATCCGACCGGGGCAGTGCTGAACGAGGCGGAAATGGAGGCAGTAGTTGACGCTGCCCGCAAGGCAGGGGCCTGGCTGGTAGTGGATGAGATTTACCGCGGTGCCGAGGTCGAAGGGGGCACCACGCCGACCTTCTGGGGCCGCTATGAAAAGGTGATCGTCACGTCGGGATTGTCGAAAGCCTTTGCCCTGCCGGGGCTGCGCATCGGCTGGGTTGCCGCGCCGCAGAAGCTGATCGAAGAGCTCTGGATCCGCCACGACTATCTCACCCTTACTCCGGGTATTCTAAGCGATAACCTGGGGGCCATGGCCATGGAGCCGCAGCGGCGGGAGGCGATCCTGGCCCGCACACGGCAGATTATCCGCAAGAACCTGCCGACCGTGGAGAAGTGGTTCCTGGAGCGCGATGATATCTTTACCTATGCGCGCCCGCAGGCCGGAGCGATCCTCTATTGCGAATACAAACTCCCGATAAATTCGACGGAATTGATTCACCGGCTGAGGTCCGAACAGTCGGTCCTGCTTGTTCCCGGCGACCAGCTCGGCCTGGAGAGGGGCATCCGCACCGGTTACGGCTACGACCTCGAGATGACCATTGAAGGGCTGAATCGCACCGAAGCCCTGATGCGC
>CAZPET010000325.1:0-2295 GCA_964585625.1 uncultured Syntrophomonadaceae bacterium | reverse complement strand
TTGATTTCGTGGGGTTTGGCCATATAGGTGGTCTGCATTGCTTTTTCCCCCTTAAACTCCATTCAGCACAAAGTCAATTCTAATATACCCTCCTGCCGCTGTCAAGCTAAAAAGAGGGAAATGTGATCGGACTATGATATTGTCACCTAAATAGAGGGAAAAACTATCTGCGGACCTGCTGGGGCAGCCTTATTTCAATAAATCACTTTTTCCAGGCAGAGCCCCTGCGGCGGGGCGGTCGGACCGGCTGCCTCCGGGCTCCGCCCCTCCAGCGCTGCGGCGACAGCAGCAGGCGCAAGTTTCCCCCGGCCCACCCGCAGCAGGCTGCCCGCCAGCAGCCGGACCATCCGGTAAAGGAAGCCATTTCCTTCAAAAGTTAACAGAAGCAGCTTCTCTTCGGTATATTCTACCAGTCCCACCCGGTAAAGGGTGCGCACCGTGCTCTGCGTCGGGCTGCCGGCAGCCTGGAAGGCCTGAAAGTCATGGTTCCCTTCGAGCAGGCGGGCCGCCTCTGCGACAGCCTGCTTGTTGAAAGGCCCGGGAATATGATGGGAATAGAGCCGCCGCATCACCTGCGGATAGGATGCCCGGTCTAGGGTATAACTGTAGATTTTCCGCGAGGCGTTGAACCGGGCGTGAAAATCCGGCGCGGCCGGCGCCGCTTTGATAACAACGATATCGGAAGGCAGCAGGGCATTAAGCGCTGCCGGCAGGCGCACGGCGGGTATCTCAAATGGCGCGTCGTAGTGAGCCACCTGGCCGCGCGCATGAACCCCGGCATCGGTCCGTCCGGCCCCGGCGATTCGCAGCGGCTGTTTGTAGATTACCGCGAGCGCCTTCTCCAGTTCATCCTGGATCGTCGGTGCGTTTTTCTGGGTCTGGAAACCGCCGTAACCGGTACCATCATAACTGATGTCGAGACGAATCCGGAACATGATCATCACTCACATCTCTCGATATTGAACATCTGTTCTTAAAAACCTGAAAGAGGTCTCTACTTCACCCGATCAGATACCGGAGAGAACAACCGCAATCAGGACGGCAAGAGCGAACAGGAGGGCGGCCCAGTCGGACGCCGTCACCGGCTCCTCGCGCATGCGGGTCCGCGCAGCGCCGATGCGGTAGCCCCGCGCCTCCATCGCCAGGGCCAGTTCATCGGCCCGGCGAAAAGCGCCGATGAACAGGGGAACCATCAGCGGGGCAAATTTACGGGCCCGGCTAAAAAAACCCCCTTCAAAATCAGCGCCGCGCGCTATCTGGGCCCGCAGCAGCCGCTGGCTTTCCTCGCTTAATGTGGGGATAAAGCGCATGGCGATGGTCATGATCATCGCTATTTCCGCCGCCGGAAAACCGAGCCGACCCAGCGGCCCGATGAAGTATTCAACACCGTGGGCCAGGGACAGGGGTGTTGTTGTCAACGTGAGGAGCATGGTCATCATGACCAATCCTATCAGGCGCATGATTACAAAGAGCCCTGCAGTAACCCCGGCCTGTTCTATCGTCAGCGAGCCGAGACGCAGCAAAACCACCCCGCCTTTGGTAAAAAAGAAATATATGATCACGGTAAATAAAATAATGTAGATAACCGGCCGGAGGCCGCCTGCTATGTAACGCAGCGGAACCCGCGCAGCGATAATAACCAGGAGTAGAAGAAGGAGCAGCAGGCCCAGCCCGGTGAATGTTTTCAAGAGAAAGAGGACTGCCAGAAAAAGCAGCAATATCAGCAGCTTGAAACGCGGGTTGATCCGGTGCAGAAATGAGCTGCCGGGAAGGTAACGGCCGAGGGTGATGCTGCGGTTCAAATCTTTGCCCTCCTCATTCGCCAGTTGTTGATTTCCTCCCGGGCCTCTTCAATTGAAAACAGCGCCGTGGAGAAAGGCAGCCCGGCCGCAACCAGCTCATGCATCAGCCGGGTCACCGGAGGCAGCGCCAGGCCGCAGCGGCCAAGCTCTTCAAAGCGGGAGAATATCTCTCCGGGGGAACCTTCCATGATGATCCGCCCCCGGTCCAGCACCAGAAAATGATCGGCCAGCGCGGCCACCCGCTCGAGGCGGTGCGTCACCACTATGACGGTAAGCCCCGCCTCCCGGTTAAGCTCCTGCAGCAGGGCAAACAGCTTTTCCTGCCCCGCCTGGTCCAGGCCGGCGGTGGGTTCATCAAGGATTATCATCCGGGGCTGCATCGCCAGTACCGCCGCGATGGCGGCAAGACGCTGCTGGCCGGCGCTTAGATGAAAGGGTGATCTTTCTTTGAGCGCAGGTTCGTTCAATCCTACCTGCTGCAGGGCCAGCTCCG
>CAZPET010000324.1:0-2303 GCA_964585625.1 uncultured Syntrophomonadaceae bacterium | reverse complement strand
GCCTTGAATCCCAGGTCGATTACTTCCTCCACCAGCGCCAACCGATCTTCTCTTCTTATCTTGTCTAAACCCTTCCAGTTCTACTGTGGCGCCGCGAGCGGACCGGATTGCGCCGCCGCCTTTTAACCAGGGTGAACAGCCCGAGCAGAAGCACCGCGGGGAGAGTGGACCTCTCCCAGGGGAACCGGCCCCGCACGTCGCAGCCGCTCAGCAGCTCCGTTTCAAACAAGACCGTGCCGTCCAGGGTATAGGTTATCAGGCCGATCACCTCTCCTTCCGCCAGGGGAGCTTTCAGCGCTTCCCCGGACAGCAGGCGGCTTTCCCAAGTAACAGTTTTTTCGATCCGCGGGATTTCTTCCGCGGGCAGTACGTCGCTGAAGCCGGCGGCGGCAAGCGCCGGCACCGCCGCCGCTTCTCCTTTGGCCTGCCCGGTCAGGGCGGCCACGGCCACGACCTCGCCTTCGCCCACTACACGGCAGGGCCGGAAGTGGGCAAAACCGTAATCAAACAGGGACGCGGCCTCCTGCCAGCGGCTCTCAATTGAGCTGTTCATCAGGACGGCAACCAGTTCCAGGTCCCCGTCCGTGGCCGTGGCCACCAGAGTCGCGCCTGCCTGGGGGGTATGGCCGGTTTTTAACCCCGTGGCCCGGGGATAATATTGGGGCAAATCCGGGTGCAGCAGCCGGTTGGTGTTGAACCATTTCAGGGTAACCGGGCCGCCGTCGCGCCATACGGTTGCTTGATGAGCCCTGGACCCGGCCGCTTGCCGAAGCAAGTCTTTTTTCCGCGCCTCCCGGGCGATTAGGGCCAGGTCGCCGGCGGTGGTATAGTGAGCGGGATCGTGATAACCGTCGGGATTGGCAAAATGTGTGTGCAGTGCGCCCAGCTCCCGGGCCCGGTCGTTCATCAGCCCGGCAAAATAGTCCAGGGCTTCCCGGGCCGGCAGCTCCGGTTGGCCGCTGGCCTGCCTGGCAACATAAACGGCAGCGGTGTAAGCGGCTTCGTTTCCCGAGGGGAGCAACATGGCGTAGAGCAAATCGCCTACACTGATTCGGTCGCCTGAAGTTAAGCCGGATGTACTGCTGTCCGGCCCGACCATAAAAACTTCATCCCCGGCGGTGACCATCTCGTCCGGCGCGGCATGTTCGAGGAGCAGCAGTGCGGTCATGAGCTTGGTGGTGCTCGCGGGGAAGAAGCGCTCCCCGGAGTTTTTCTCGTAGAGGATTTTCCCGCCGGGTTCCGCGATCAAGACTATCCCTTCTGCCTCGAACCGCGCGCCGGGGTTTTCCAGGGCCTGAGCCGCCGGGGAGAAAAACAATAAAAGCGCAACGAAAATCAACAACGGCAACCTCTGCAGTGTAGATTCCTCCATGTTTTATCTATACAAGAGATTATCCCCTCAACCTTGTGGAAATAAATCTCATATATCACGGGGACGGTTCTTTTGATCTATTGTAAATCCCATGGGACGATTCTTCTGTCTCCCCGGTTCTTGTTTCCACAGAAAACAAGACTGCGACAAAGCCCGTTCCCGTTACTTATTATAGCAAAGTGGGAAGCGGGGGAACGGTCTTTTTTTTCCTTCTGCTGTTATCCATTCCATCCAGCATGCTTTAAGGTGCGATACACAGACAGACGGGTATCCCAGTCAAAGTATAGCTGTGGGTCGGCGATGAACACCGGGCGTAGAGGATAAAAGACAGTTGAGCTGGCGCGGCAGGGCGCGGCGGTGATTCCCCACGGGGAGTCAGCCATGAGGTTACCGGGGTCTCTACTGATGGAGCAGGGTGAAATCTGGTCCACGGGGCGATTATACTTTAATATAAAATCATTTCTCTAATATATCAAGGGAACCGTCCCCCCGATATATTCTCATCTGATCTTTGCTAGGGCTCTATTGACTTCATGGATGTAGAAATAGTGAGGGTCGAATTTTCTGCCGCCGGTGTCTTTTTCAGCCCAGATCAGGTAGCTATCGTGTTCGGGGTGGGCCGGGTTACCGATGGCTTCCAAAAATTCCTCATTCCCTCCCACACCGCCTACATCTTCAGGCGGCCTGTGGCCCGCGCCGTCCAGGCATAGCGGGTGCTTGCAGTCACCTTTTGCTGGAACGATACCTTCCAGTATAATTTCGTGCTTCCAGTCATCCCCCATATCATAAGTATAGACACATTTTTTCCTTTCCCGAAGCAGCGGGTCTATCTTTGCGCCCCTGGGGTTGAGCTCGATCACGTCCCCGTAAAGCTCACCCGGCCCGAAATACGGATCGGGGGAAAATACCACCGTATCACCAAAATTAAAAT
>CAZPET010000323.1:0-2305 GCA_964585625.1 uncultured Syntrophomonadaceae bacterium | reverse complement strand
GGGAAGACGAGACGGACGTGCTTTCCGAAGTCAGAACCGCGCTGAAACGGCTGTAAGAATATCCAACTATTTGATATTGCTTAAATTGTAGTTCTCCGCATGGTTATACTGGATATTTTCTGCAAAACCGGCATGGGTATTGAAGCAAGGAATATTCCAGTTGGTAAAAAGGTAAATATTCCCCCTGTGATGAATTTAATACAAAGGGTTTGCTTTATTGATCATGGGAGCACGGCCAGTCTGCCCCCATCAGCGCCATGATCCTGCCCTCGAAAGAACTGGCCGAGACCATGGCCTCGTTCGTAGAAAAAAGGCCTCCAAAAATATGAAGGCAAATAATCGCTCTCCAGCCTGCAAGGGTGACAGGAGAACCGTCCCCTGTCACCTATCTGAAGGAGTTGAAGAAAGCTTTGGAAAAAGATAACAAGGTCAGCTTTTTGGGGGAGCTTTCCGGATCGATCGGCGATCTGGGCACCTTCCTACCCTATATTCTCGGGGCCATTTCCGTAGCCGGCCTGAACCCGGCAAGCATTTTTACCGGCTTTGGACTTTTCTATATCTTCTGCGGCTGGTTTTACCGGATCCCAATGGCGGTGCAGCCGATGAAAGCAGCTTCGGCCGCGGT
The DNA here is from genome assembly GCA_964585625.1 of uncultured Syntrophomonadaceae bacterium. Taxonomy (GTDB): domain Bacteria; phylum Bacillota; class Dethiobacteria; order DTU022; family DTU022; genus JAAZIN01. The sequence goes on along the minus strand of CAZPET010000323.1, from coordinate 1,680 downwards.
ACTGCTTCACCAGCTTACACCGGGCGAAGTGGCGGCGGCAGGTTTGGTAATCGGCGCGGTGCTGCTGCTGCTGGGCCTGACCGGGTTGATTGATTTGATCGGCCGGATCACACCGCCGGCCGTGATCAGCGGTATCCAGGTTGGGCTGGGGCTCTCCCTGGCTGTTTTGGGCGTGAAGATGATTATTACTGAGCCGCTCATAGGCTGGCCGGTACTGGTGCTGATGCTGCCCCTGCTCAAAAGCAAGCGCTTTCCGGCGGCGATCGCGGCCGTGCTGGCCGGCATAGCCCTGAACTTTCTGCTGCATCCCGGGCAGCCCCTGCCGTCAATCTCGCTGGGGATACACCTTCCTGAAATAATCCTGCCGGCCGCTGCCGACTTCAAGAGGGGCTTTTTCCTGGCCGCCCTGCCGCAGCTGCCCCTGACACTGGCCAATGCCGTCCTGGTGACCACGGCGCTCTCCCGGGAGCTTTTTGGCGAACGCGCTGCCCGGGTAAATGACCGGAACCTCTGCCTGACCATGGGCGCGGCCAATCTTCTGTCCGCGACTTTCGGGGGATACATGATGTGCCACGGCGGGGGCGGAGTGGCCGCTCACCACCGCTTCGGAGGGAGGACAAAATATACATCCTATATCATCGGAGCGATATTGCTGGCAATCGGGCTGTTTCTGGGAAGTGACGGCGCCGGGGTCTTTGCCCTGATCCCCGAAGCAGCCCTCGGCTGTCTTCTTTTTTTCAGCGGGATTGACCTGGCTGTGGCGGCCAAACGTATCGAGCAACGGCAAGAATTCTATGTGATTCTGGCTGTAGCCGCCCTCTCCCTGGCGATAAACCCCGCAGTTGCTTTTGTCGCCGGCTTCATCCTGGCCAAGGGCATGGAGAAAACATGGATCAGGATCTAACTGCCACAGCAACGGAAAACCAATACTGATAAAAAACCGGCTCCCGCTCTGCGGGCGCCGGTTTGCCGTACCGGTTTAATCAATCATCGAGTTGAAAAAGCTCCTCCACCGGTGTCTTCAGGAGCCGGGCAAGTTTCATCGCCAGGACCAGGGTAGGGTTATATTTGTTATTTTCAATCGCGTTGATCGTCTGGCGCGTCACACCGGCCTCCCGGGCCAGGTCTTCCTGCCGCAGCCCAAGTTCTGTGCGCAGCTCCCTGATTTTATTCTTCATCCTCGCCACCGCTCATCTTTTTGGTCAATATAGAATGGACAATCCAGAAAACAAGGTATTGAGTGATGAGGATAAACCACGCCCAGCCTATTTCACCGGTTGTAATTTTTTCGTAAATTGTCAAGGCCGCCAGTGCGCATCCTGAATAAAGGGAAGCCCACCGCAGGGACTTCAGCGAGATCTCCATTTCCATCTCATCCATGCGGCGAAAGCCAAGTCTCTTAAAAAATCCTTTCATTTCTACCGCCCTCCCATAGTGAATAATGTCAAACCTATTTGACATTACCATTATAACAAGAGCTTTATAAATGTCAATACCTTTTTACATTTTTTCTGTACGGGTATCGGCTACTGCTTGCAGCCTTCGTTCGGAAATTCCGAAGTTGAAAAAGGTGACAGAGAACCGTCACCTGTCACCTTCCTGTTACTTTGGAGTTACTTTAGTGTGCGCATCAGGGCTTCGGTGCGATTCAGCCCTTCAATGGTCATCTCGAGGTCGTAG
>CAZPET010000322.1:0-2348 GCA_964585625.1 uncultured Syntrophomonadaceae bacterium | reverse complement strand
CAAAAAAAGTGGAGCGGGAAGTTGTTTGGTAACTTCCCCCCCCACATCCGAGAGGGTTAGGGAGAGGGGGTTTACACCCCCGTGGGTGACAGGTGTTATCAGGCAATCATCGATTCAATCTGTTTCATAATGGTCGAGATATCTTTACCGTGTTCCGGCGAACCGTCAACAACCAGCAGGCCGTCCCGCATGGCCGCGTTGTTGTCAACCTGGCCGGTAAGCACGATAAAAGCCGCGTCTATTGACGAAAATATCATGTGGACAAAGGGACGGCGCCGGCCGTAAATACCCCTGCCCGCCTTTGTCCGGCCCTTGCTGATCCGCAGGTAGGCCGCCGGATCGGCCGACTGCACCGACCACTGGAAAATCCGGTCGGGCATATCCCTGGTAAACTCGCGCATCCCGGCATGACCGTGGCGGTTCAACAGTGAGAGAGCCGTCGAGGTGAAATAGAGCAGCAGCTTCACTTTGAGGGCCCGCTTACCCGGGTCTTTCGGCAACTTGCTGGGCAGAAGCAGGGTCAGTCCGAGCATCAGCGGCAGAAAGCCGGCCAGGGTCCCGAAGTTCTTCACGGCTCCCTTGATTTTCGGCAGGGCGATTTTCCCTGACATCAGGGCGACAAAATCAGCCGGTGTTTTGAAGACAAAGTCGATCTGCGGCCCGGGGTGCCTACCGGCAATGTATTCCAGCTTTCCGTCAACAAACTGCAGGTGGCAGGCCAGCTCGGGATCGTCTTTCACCTGGAACTGGATCACCCGGTTCCAGCCGGCATATTTTTGAGCCTGCTTCGGGTTCTCCTCGAGCAGCGTCTTGGTCAGCGGGAGAGCCGCTCTCATCAATAAAATAGCCGTCAGTTTATCTTGATCGGGCATCTAGAGTCGGTCTCCTTTCTTAAACCTCGTCCTCCCAGTCTTCATCCTCTTCGACTTCGAGGTTCAGCATCTCTGTAACGGCCTCCATGATCCCGTTGTCGTCAAGCTTGTAGTAGCTGTAAAGGTCGTCGGTGTAGCCGACAATGGCGAATTCGTCGTTCAGGCCGAGGCGCTTGAGGCGGCAGGATTTACCGGCTTCGGTGATCGTCTCGGCCACGGCGGTGCCCAGGCCGCCGTAGATGTTGTGCGGCTCCACGGTGATGATCTTGCGCGTATCGTTGACCGCCGCGAAAACCGCTTCTTTGTCGATCGGCTTGATCGTGTGCATATTCAAGACCCTTACCGAGATGTCCTGCTCCTGCAGGCGCTTGGCCGCCTCCAGGGCGTGCAGGACGCAGGGCCCGATGGCCATTACCGTGATATCCGAACCCTCGTGCATCGTCACCGCCTTGCCGATTTCAAAGCCGTAGTCGGCGTTTTTGTAAACGGTCTGTTCAAAGCCGCGCCCGATCCGGATATAGACCGGCCCGGGATGGTCGAGGCAGGCGATCACCGCGTTGGCGGTTTCGTATCCGTCGGCGGGAGCGATTACCGTCATGTTGGGAAAAGTTCGCATTACTCCCAGGTCCTCGTTGCAGTGGTGCGTCGAGCCCGCCTGGCCGAAAGAGATCCCGGAGTGGGTGGCGATGATCTTGCAGTTGAGATTCATGTAGCAGATATCCGTGCGCACCTGCTCCCCCGCCCGCAGCGATGCAAAAACGGCGAAGGTGGAGACAAAGGGAGTGAATCCGGCCAGGGCCAGGCCTGCGGCCATTCCGAAGAGGTTCTGTTCGGCGATGCCCACGTTGAAGAAACGATCGGGAAACTTGCTGCCGAACTTGCCGATCTTGGTGGATTTTGCCAGGTCGGCGGTCAGCCCGACAATGTCTTTTCTCTCCTCGCCCAGCTCGGCCAGGACATGTCCATAAATTTCTGCCGGGGTCATATGGTCGGTATCATAAGTATGGTATGTTAAACCGGTGCTCAAGAAAGCTCCTCCTTTCAGCGGTGCAGGGCAAGCTTATGCTTTGCCGTACATCCGGTCGATTGATTGTAAAGCCTTCTCCATGCCGTCGGAGTCGATCCCGCCGTAATGCCAGGCCGGTTCGTCTTCCATATAATCAACGCCCTTACCCTTGATCGTATGGGCGATGATTACCGTCGGGCGGCCGGTGGTTTGCAGCGCTTCATCAACGGCGCTGCTGATCTCGGTAAAGTCATGGCCGTCGATCTCCAGGGTATGCCAGCCGAAGGTGAGCCATTTTTCCTTGAAAGGCTCCAGGCTCATCACTTTCTCGGTGGGGCCGTCGATACAGTGCTTGTTGCGGTCAACAAAGACGGTCAGATTGTCCACCTTGTAATGGGCGGCGCTCATCGCCGCCTCCCAGATCGAGCCCTCGTGGCATTCCCCGTCCCCGACGATGCAGTAGACCCGCC
>CAZPET010000321.1:0-2350 GCA_964585625.1 uncultured Syntrophomonadaceae bacterium | reverse complement strand
CTGTTCCGGGTCAACGATATCCAATACCAAAAGCGTGGCGGAAGCGGTATACTGGGGTCGATCCGTCCTGAAAAGAATCACCGTTGTAACAATGACCATGGCCAGCGGAATAAGTAAAACAATTAGCCAGTTCCTAATAAAAGCGCCAAAGATTGTTCGGAGATCTACATCTTGCTCCATTCTGTTGCCTCGCTCCTCTGCCTGCACTACGGGGTTCTGTGAACGGTTCATCCAAATGATACAAAAACCCCAAATATATACTGCATATTAAAACGACTGTGTTTTAATTCGCTTTAAGAGGGCTGAACTCCTTCTTTAAATATGTCAAATGCTGTCATACTATTAATAGGGGGAACCCCGCCATCAAAACGCAAGCTGCTGCGACTTTGATTATGAAAATTGAACAAGGGTGTATGCGAGGCGGCTGATGTCGCCGGCGCCCATGACGATAATCATATCGCCGGGGTGGGCCCAATCCAGGGCAAGGCGGCCCAGTTCATCCATGTCCGCGCTGCAATGAACTGGCTGTCCCTTAATTTCGCTGATACGCTGTGCTAAAGTGGCAGAGGTAATCCCCTCACAAGGCTTCTCGCCGGCAGGGTAGATCCGGTGCAGCAGGACCAGGTCAGCATCATCGAAGGAGCGGGCAAAATCTTCAAAAAAGTAGGCCGTTCTGGAGAAACGGTGCGGCTGAAAGATGCAGCAGACTCGCTTGCCAGATGCCCGGGCCGCCTGCAGGGTCACCTTTACCTCGGTAGGGTGGTGGGCGTAATCATCGATAACCGTGACCCCGTTTACCCCTCCAATTATTTCAAAGCGCCGCTTCGCCCCGCGAAATTCTTTCAAGGCGCCGGCGCACTGCTCCAGGTTCAAGCCAAGCTCTGCAGCCACAGCCAGAGCGGCTACGGCGTTGCTGACGTTGTGACGACCCGGCACCTGCAGGGTAATAGTTCCGGTCAGCGGCTCGCCGCGATAGCAAAACGTAAAAGCCGACCCCTGCCCTGTTAAAACAATCTCCTGCCCGGTGTAATCAGCCCCGCTGCCGGCCCTACTCTCTGCAAGACCGTAGGTGACAGTTTTTTGAGCAACCCGGGGAGCCAATTCCCTGAGAAAAGGATCGTCAAAACAGAGCACGGCGCAGCCGTCCGGAAGCAGGTTCTGCAAAAAGGCTTCGTAAGCTTTCAGAAGTAAACCAAAGTCATTCTCATAGTGCTCCAGGTGATCTGCCTCGACGTTGGTGATCACGGCAATATGCGGGCGGTAACGTAAAAAAGAATGGTCGCTTTCGCAGGCTTCGGCAACTAGGTAGTCGCTGCGGCCGAAGCGGGCATTGCTCTGGAAAGATGAAACCACCCCCCCGATTAATGCGGTAGGATCCAAGCCGCCGGCTTCAAGGATCAATGTAATCATCGTCGAGGTGGTTGTCTTGCCGTGCGTTCCGGCAACGGCAATCCCGTAATGGCTGTTGATCAGGGCGGCAAGCAGCTCGGAGCGGTGCCAGACCAGGATGCCGCGCCGGCGGCTCTCCTGAAGTTCGCAATTATCAGGAGGAATAGCAGTTGAATAGACAACCAGTTCGCTTGGACCGATATGATCAGGATGATGGAACAGCTTGATATCGGCGCCCTGTTCAGTAAGGCGCCGGATGAGCGCCGAATCGTTTATATCTGAACCGGTAACCCGGTAACCCATCTGCAGCAGCACCTGGGCCAGCGCGCTCATGCCGTAACCGCCGATCCCGATAAAATGTACCTGCTTCACCTGAGGTAGGGCCACTAGGCGTTCCTCCTTAAAAAGGCATTGATCTTGTATTTACTGCGAAAAGTAAGTAAATTTAACAGGGTAATTATATCAGAAGCAGCAGTCTGGAACAAATCCGTGTAGACCGGTAATTTGTCCTTAAATCTGTATTGTCCCCCTTAACCCTGATTGTGCGTTATCCTTCTAAACAATTCAATGTGTAATTCAGCACTTTTCTCCCATGAATTTTCATGGGCGGCAATAGCTGCATTTTCTGTATATCCGGGCAAATGCTCACCGCCGAATATACGCTTGATCGTGTTGTGCAAGTCATTAATATCGTTTGCTCTACAAATTTGACCAATGTTATACTTTTCAATATACTCTTTAAAACATCCAACGTCAGAAGCCACTACCGGCTTCCCATATTGCATCGCTTGCATGAATACACCGCTTTGTGAGTAAAAATATGTATAAGGCAATACTACAAGCTCACATGCTTGGAACAATTCGTTGGTAAACTCCTCTGAAATGTATTCGATATACTTGATGCAGTTAATTCCATTATCCTCAATCAATTTATCATATCTATCAAATGAATCACCAAAAG
>CAZPET010000320.1:0-2352 GCA_964585625.1 uncultured Syntrophomonadaceae bacterium | reverse complement strand
AAGCCCCGGTGGGCGGCATATTTAAGCAGGAGTTGCATGCATTCGCGCTTCGGCACGTTAAAATAATCGTTCTCCGCCGGCAGAACGGGATAAAAAGCCCTGGCCCCGGGATGTTTGGCCAGGAAGACAGCCAGCCAGTAAGCAAATTTCCTCTGGCGGTCAAAGAGAGAGTCAAAGTCCAGCTCGTGCAGGTGATAGGCCAGCGCTGCGGGTTCGTAGCGTATCGGCAGGCCGGACCTGTAAAGCCGGTAACCGAGCTCGATATCCTCGCAGGAGGCCTCGCGGAAGTCTTCATCAAACCCGCCGGCTTTGAGCACCCGGGCCCGCGGCAAGGAAAGATTGCCGGTGATAAAGAAAGCGAAGCTGACATTCTCGCGGTCGGAGATCTGTTCGTAGGGAAAATAGTAGCGCTCAATGATCTCGTTTATTTCAGGCCGCAGCTTGATCTCCGGTGACCAGGCGATACGGCCCAGCACGGCGCCTTCTCCAAACCGCCTGTGCATAGCCCGGTGCCGGGCCAAAAGGTCCGGGGCGGCGAGGCAATCGTCATTTAGAAACAAGACAATCCCGCCCGCAGCCCTCCTTAAAGCGGCGTTGCGCGCCGCCGCCGGGCCCCGCCGGTCCTGTGCAAGATAATCAAAAGGAAAGGAGAAGGAAAGAGCGCTCTCCGTCAGGGCCGCGATGGTATCGTCGGTCGAGCCGTCATCGGCGACAATAACCTCAAAGGGCCGCCCTTCACTTTCCTGCCTGTCGAGAGAGCGCAGCGCCCGCATGAGTGCCTCGCGGCGGTTGTAAGTGGGGATAACCACGCTGATCAAATCTGCTGCGCCGGGCATTTTCTATCTCCGCCTTTGCTTTCTCACTTTCCTTCTTCCGCCCGCTTCCGGCGATACCAGGCCAGCGTCCTCTTCAGGCCCTCCTCGAGGGGAACGGCGGGCCGGTAATTCAACAGCTGCATCGCCGCAGAAATATCCGGCACCCTCCGGGAAATATCCTCGTAGGAGAAACCGTAAAATTCTTCATAGGGCTGGAAGAGCAGCCCCCCCCTGCTCCCGGAAAGGCGGATAATCAGCTCGGCAAGCTCAAGAATGGAGATCTCTTTGTCGGTGCCTAAATTGATGATCCGGCCTACAGCCGCCGGGGCCTCCCCCGCGGCCATCGTTCCGGCCACGATATCATCGATATAGGTGAAGCAGCGGGTTTGCCGGCCGTCGCCATGGACCGTCAGCGGCCTTCCGTCGAGGGCCTGGTTGATGAAGCAGTTGGCCACCCCCCCGTAGACAGAGCTGTCTCCATGAGGACCGTAGACATTGAAATAGCGCAGGATGACCACCGGCAGCCCCTGCGCGGCATAGCCCAGGCAGAGATGCTCGGCGGCGCTCTTGGAGATAGCGTAGCACCACCGGCTGGTCAAGGAAGACCCGTAGAGGCGATCCGCACTCTCATCGAAGGGAAGAGCGCTGCTCTTCCCGTAAACCTCCGAGGTAGAGGTGAATACGATTTTGCGGCGGTAAAGCTGCGCCAGCTGCAGCAGCGCCGCGGTTTGGCAGACGTTTGTTTCGATTACCCTGACCGGATCTTCGACATAGTGCTTTACCCCGACTACGGCGGCAAGATGATAGATCAACGCGCTCTGCTTGATTATTTCAGCCAGATTGCTTATGTCGTCGAGAGGATCGGGGATCCCGTGAAAAGAGTCATTTTCACTGAGTTTACGGAGCCGTTCCTCTTTCCCTGAACTCAGATCGTCAATCCCCCATACCTCCGCCCCCCGGTTCAGCAGCGCCCTGCAGAGATGGAAACCGATGAAACCGGCCGCTCCTGTAACGAGACACTTCATCTTTCCACCTCCACTCCTATTCCTACTCCCCGGTAATCGATTCCCAGCGCGGCCATCCCGGCCGGCTCAAAAAGGTTTCTTCCGTCCACGACCAGCGGATTGGCCAGGCAGCTTTTCAGCTTCGCCAGGTTGATGCTGCGGTATTCGGGCCAGGCGGTTAAAATCAGCAGGGCATCTTTCCCTTCTGCGGCCTCGTAGGGGGACGAAGCCCACCTGAGGTCGGGCAAAAAAGTGCTCATCTGCCGCGGCCAGCTCACCGCGCCGAGCAGCGGGTCGTGAACCGTGACCTCAGCTCCCGAAGAGATGAGCTGCTCAATCACCGGCAGGGTGTGGGTGTCGCGAAGATCGTCGGTACCCGGCTTGAAGGCAAGCCCCAGCACGGCAATCTTTTTCCCTTTGAGCTCACCCAGACCTTTTTTCAGCCTGGAGACAACCAGGTAGCGCTGCCTTTGATTGATATATAAGGCTGCTTCCAGAAGGGGCGCCTCCTCCCCGGCATCGTTGAACTGGCC
>CAZPET010000319.1:0-2358 GCA_964585625.1 uncultured Syntrophomonadaceae bacterium | reverse complement strand
CTTTTCCCTAATACGCGCCCCCATCGTCTTCGATCCCGCTTCCTCCCAGGCGCTGTAACTGTTGAAATCAGAGAGAGACGGCTGCCAGCTGTTCCGGAAATGCCTGGCGGTATGCTCATCCCCGAGGAAGCTGCCGCCGGGCCCCACTCTCCGGATCGCCTCCACCGCCAGCTGTTCCGCGGAGCTGTTCAGCCCCCGCAGCAGGAATTTCACCCGGGAGATCACTTCATCCATCAGCACGAGCAGCTCCAGGGAGCCGGTCCGGCCCGATTCGATATAGAAAACGTCGTGCATCAGGTTGCATCCCTGCAGGGCCCCGAGCAGGGTAAAGATGGTTGCTTCAACCACGGCCTGCTCGTCAAACAACTTGGCGCTGCTGCAGCCGGCATATCCCCAGGAAGGCAGCCCGTAAAACCGGGCCAGATCGCAGAGCGCTCCCTGCAGCTGCAGCGCCTCCGGCACGGCGTAAAGGGCCTGCATGGTGCGCATATCGAGAGGCGAATCTCCGTATCCGTAAAGGAAAGGAGCGCCCGGGTTTTTTAACTGCTGTATAACCAGGCCGCACAGCGCCTCGGCGTTGGCCTGGGCCACCGTCCCGGCAACGGTAACCGGTGTCGAAGCGCCGGCTACGGCGCCGCAGGCGAAGTTAACCGGCACCTTATTTTCAGCGGCCAGCAGCAGCTTATCTACCGATTCAAACGGCAGCTGCAGCGGCGAGGTCGGCTCGCAATAAAGGGCAAAAAGAGGCCGGTGCTGCAGCCTCCCCTTTCCACCCACAGCCGCCGCGGCCATCTCGATGATGTCGGCCACGGTGGAAGCATCTTCCGCGATCACCACCTGCGGCTTGATACTGTTTTTCAGCATCAGGGCATACTGCCGGCGGTTGATCATCCGTTTATCCACATCGGAGAGCAGCCCCATGGACATGACAAAATCGAGATGGGGCAGGGCGTCGACGATACGGATTGCCGCAGCCGCATCCTCGCTCCGCCAGGGACGGCGCTCCCCGGTAAAGTGATCAAGATAGATCAGGGTGTCAGATCCGGCTCCGAAATGAATGTTTGACTTTTCCAGCCAAAGCGCAGGTTCACCGAGGCGATTATACAGGGTAATCTTCGAAGGGGCGGTGCGGAGCGCCTGCTCCACCAGGAATGCAGGGATATAAACGCGGTTTTCTGCTTCTACATGGGCGCCTGCCTTTAACAGCAGGGCAACTGCTTCCTCCTGATGGATGGCTACACCGACCTCGTTTAATATTCGCAAGGCGGCGCTGTGAAGTTCTTCGATCTGCTTCAATTCAAGGGTGCGGAAAGCGATGCCCGCTCCGTGCTTGCTTGCGTAGCGCATTAGGATACCCCCTTCTGTTTATGATTTACCCTTGCCTTCGTATTCTTTGATAATTCTTTGCATCTCCTCTACAGCCCCATCGGGCAGGGGGAGAGCATGATGGTTGGCCAGAATATTTTTAACCTCCTCAACCGCCCGATCCAGCGGTTTCGTTCTTCCTTTCTCCTCCCACTGTTCCCAGCGATCGCGGATCATAAAGCGGGGGGGCCAGATCTCCTCCCGGAAATACTTGAAGGTGTGCTCATGACCCATAAAGTTACCGCCGGGCCCGACATCGTCGATGCAATCAACCGCAAGGTGATCGGCTGAAGTCAGGGTGCCGCGTCCCGTGTAGCGGGCCATGCCGATAATATCTTCGCAGAACGCCAGGAAGGGCAGATGCCCGGTTTTGCCCCCTTCAAGATAACCGACATCGTGCACCAGATTGCATCCTTCAAGCTGCGTCAGCAAAATGCTCATAGCCGCCTCGATGCCGGCCTGGAGGTCGGGCAGCGGGGCGTTGACGCAGCCCGCCTCGGTAAAGTTCGGCAGGCCGTAGAATTGGGACAGCTGCGTCATCACACCGTAGTTCATCGAGGTCTCCGGAGCGCCGTAGAGGGTGGCCGTCGTTTTCATATCCATGGGTGTGGCCCCGCCCCCGATAATCACCGGCGCGCCTTTCTTCTTCAACTGGGCCATGACTACGCCGGCCAGGCTTTCGGCGTTCATCTGCACGATACAGCCGGCCTTCGTCACCGGGGTGGTCGCCCCGGCCAGGATCCCGGGCGTATAGACCACCGGAATATTATATTCAAAGCACTTGAACATTTTCCCGACACCATCATGGGTGTGCACCAGCGGCGAAATAGGTTCGGAATATAGAATGATATACGGGTTGGCGCGCAGTTGCTCCATCCCGCCGGCGCAGGCCGCCGCCATCATGATTAAAGCCTCGGTGTTTTCAGGGTTATGCGCGGTAAAGATAATCGGCTTGCTGCAGTGCGCGGTCATCGCTTCAAACTGATGGAGATC
>CAZPET010000318.1:0-2360 GCA_964585625.1 uncultured Syntrophomonadaceae bacterium | reverse complement strand
GTTACATACATGCTCGATATCAACGGTTTTGAAGTGCGGGACCTGGGCGTAGATGTTGACCTCGAAATATTTGTCGAGGAGGCAAGAGCATTCCGGCCGCAGGTTGTCGGCATGAGCGCGCTGTTAACCCTTGCCTTCGAGCCGATGAAAGAGACTGTCAGGGCGCTGGAGACCGCCGGGCTGCGGGAAAATTTCAAGATCATGGTCGGAGGCGCCCCGATCAATGAACAGATCCGGGAATATACCGGGGCCGATGCCTGGGGTAAAGATGCAGTTGCGGCAGTTGCACTGGCCAAGAAATGGGTAGGAGGTGCTTAAATATGTTAACCGAGAACTGGTCCGCTCTCACTCCCCGGGAAAAATTCGAGGAACGTTTCAAGAGCTGGATGAATCCCCCCGGCGTAGAATTTGTCAGTCCCGAGGTGCGCGAGGCTTATGTAGAGCGCACCCAGATGATCAAGGATGCGATAGAATTAAAAAAGCCTCTGCGGGTACCTGTCAGTCCGATTATGGGCACCTTCCCGGCAGCTTATGCGGGGATCACCGTTCAGGAAGCAATGTATGACTATCAGAAGATGAGTTCTGCCTGGAGCAAGTTTCACCGGGATTTTCAGCCGGACACCCTCTCGAGCACCTTCATGGTAGGTCCGGGCAAGGTCCTGGAAATCGTCGATTACCGCCTCTACAAGTGGGCGGGACACGGCACTCCTCCCACCAGCTCGTATCAATGCCAGGAAGGCGAATATATGCTGGAAGACGAGTACGACCTGCTGATCAACGATCCGTCAAATTTCTGGATCCGTTATTATTTACCGCGTGTTTTCGGTGTATTTGAGTCCTGGAAGGCTCTCTCACCGTTTACCGACCTGGTGGAGCTGCCCTTCGTCGGGGCTTTCATGATTCCGATGGGTATACCGGATGTGCGGGAATCGCTGAACAAACTGCTGGATGCGGGCGAGGCGGCCATGGAGTGGATCGGGGCCGTGGGAGCAGCCGACACGGAGATTACCGCCACGGTGGGCATTCCGGCGTTATTCGGCGGATTCTGCAAGGCACCCTTCGACACTCTTGGTGATACCCTGCGCGGCACCCAGAATATCATGCTTGATCTGTACCGGAGACCGGAGAAACTCATAGAAGCAATGGAGAGGCTGGTCCCGGTCAACATCGAAATGGCCGTACGCAGCTCTGCGGCAAACAATAACCCCATGATCTTCATCCCTTTGCACAAGGGTGATGACAGCTTCATGTCTCCGCGGGACTTCGCCAGGTACTACTGGCCCACGCTTAAAAAAGTGCTTCTGGGCCTGATCGAAGAAGGGATTGTCCCGTGCGTGTTCGTAGAAGGAACCTACAACCAGCGCCTTGATTTTCTTGCCGATCCCGATCTGCCCACCGGCAAGATCATCTGGATTTTTGATAAAACCGACATGGAAGCGGCCAAAGAGAAGTTGGCCGGCAAGGCCTGCATTGCCGGAAATGTCCCGGCATCAATGTTCATAGCGGGCACTCCCGTCCAGATGGAGCAGTACGTGCGCGATCTCATCGAGACGGTGGGTAAAGACGGCGGTTTTATATTGAGCAGCGGTTCGGTTCTGGACGACGTCAGGCCGGAGAATTTAAAGGCGATGATCGAAGCGGGGCTTAAATACGGGCGTTACCGCTAGCACCGGCTTAACCGGTTTTAATACGGTAGAAATCCCGCCTAAAAAGGGGCGGGATTTCATTTCTGGTTTGAAGCTGAAACTATCATGAGAATGTCATCATTCCGGGATATACTTTTGTGCTATCCCCCGGACAGGGGGGGGAGAAGGGAGATGCGGTCGCCATCCTGCAGCTCTACATCCAGTCCTCCCAGGACACCGATATCTCTGCCGTTTATCAGAGGCCTCAACCCACGGCGCAGCTCTTTACTTTCATCCCGGTAGATAATTTTACGAATATCCTCCCCAAATTTAGCGACTAGAATATCCAGCAGCGCCCGCAATGTTGAGCCTTCGGGAACGGTAATTTCCTGGTACCCATCCACACCGCCCATCGATTTATCTATACCGGCAACTCCTCTTGCTTTTACTGTGATCACACCAATCACCTTTCCTCCGGTTATCTCATGAAAGATGCGCCGCCTGATCGGCCATCTCTTCCGCCATCTCCAGGCCGATCGACCCGGCCCCTACATCTGTCTAAAGAAAGAAATCTGGAGCGCCCGCGCTCCAGGACCAGAAAATCAAGCAAAAGGAAAATCTGTTTAGATCTCCTCTTCTTCGAGGATGATCTCTGCAGCTATGCGGGCGGCCTCCGCCACCACGGCGGCACATTTCTTTTCACGCCCGGAAAGGGACAAAAATTCATCCCTCTCT
>CAZPET010000317.1:0-2366 GCA_964585625.1 uncultured Syntrophomonadaceae bacterium | reverse complement strand
TGCCGCTCTCGTTCGGCCTGGGCCAGGGCAGCCAGCTGCAGGCGCCGATGGCCATAGCCGTCATCGGCGGAATGACCAGCGGCACCATTTTGCTGCTCGGCTTCATCCCGGCGCTCTACTATTTGATAAACCGGAAAAGAGAAGTATCAATTGACGAAAACGGGTCCGCAAATCTGCCGGTTCAGGAAGCCAGAAGTTAGAAGGTAGAATTCATTCCTACTTCTGACTTCCAACCTCTCACTTCCGATATGCGGACATGCCCCGCCCGCGCATTTTGGGATCAGTCCTTGATCCCGCAGTGCATCTTGACCAGGCGTTTGCGGGAATCGATGTCGTATTGATTGCGGATGGCGATCTTCTCCATCACCGGCGAGCCGCCGCCGTGCAGGCCGCCCACCTGGGCCACCCCGGCATGAGCGGAGCAGAGCATATCGGAAAGGGTGCGGAAGAGCCGGTGCTGGTTCTCCGCCGAGACCCCGTCCTTGCGCATCATATATTTCTCCAGAAGCGGCTGTGTCTCGGGGCTGAAGAAATCATCTTCCAGCGGCAGGGTCGCCGGCAGCCCCCCGGCCAGGTCGGCGAGGGTCTCGTACTCGTGGTAGAGGCTGACCCCGGCATGGTAGCGGCCCACGTTGGTATAGATGATATTGGGGATATGCGTGCCCGAAGCGGCTTCGGTCGATTTCACCGAGGCGGCGATACCGGCGGCGTAGACCAGCTCTGCCGTGGCGATCAGCTCGGAAAGTTTATCCTTGACATGAGAGGCCTCGCCCACCCCGTTATACTCGGCCACCAGGGCGGAGGCGCCCAGGATCAGGTCGGTGATCGCCGGCTTGCAGCCGGTGTAGCTGTGGCGGTGGTAGGTGGCAAAGAGCATCGCCATGATGCTGGCGAAGTAGGTCTCGCCGCAGAGGAAAACCCGCTCCCAGGGGACGAAGACATCGTCGAAGATGGTGGTGGAGTCGGCCACCCCGTAGAAGTGCTTCGTGTGGATATGCGTGCGCGGCCGCGGCGTGGTAATCCGGACCACCTGCTTGATCCCCGGGGTATCCGCCGGAATGGCGAAGGCCACGGACCAGTCCGCATCCTGCTCGGTCATCAGGCGGGTCGGGACGGCGACGATCTCGTCCGAGAAGGGGGCGTTTGAATTGTGCGCCTTGCAGCCCCGCACCACGATCCCGTCTTTCTTCTTCTCGATCACCCGCAGGTAGAGGTCGGGGTCGCTCTGCTCGAAGGGCCGCTTCGCGCGGTCGCCCTTGATGTCGGTCTGGGCGCAGTTGCCGACCAGGTCGTTTTTCTGAAAGTATTTCATGAACTCGATGAAGCGGGGATAATACTCGGTGCCAAAATTATCGTCGCAGTCTTTCGTCACCACCGAGATCGCGTTCAAGGCGTCGATGCCCATGCAGCGCTGGATGCAGCCCCCGACCTGCCGGCAGAGCTTGCGGGTGCATTCCTGTTTCTTCAGCAAGTCGTCGGAGCTCTGGTGGATATGGTTAAGCCGGTGAATCTCTTCCCCGGTAAGATGTGATTTCGCGGTGATCAGCCCTTTCAGGCCGGGGTCGTTGACCCTTTCGAAGCTGTCGGCGATGAGGTCGAGCCCCGGTTTGAGGCGGGGATCATCCCTGCCGATCAGCTCTCCCCCCATGTAGATGTTTTTACGCATCCGGTAGAGCCGCTCCCTGTATTCTTCCGCCGTGGCGATACCCATCTCTTCTCCCATCCCCTTTCGCAAGTTTTGGAATCATTCCAATTGTATAACATCGGGAGGCGTGATTCAAGCAGAGCGGAGCAGTGAATTTTGACGCCTGGCGTAGTGTTGAGCAGGATTGACGAACAAGGCTGAATATTGATATATATAAATATAACCAAAGGGGGTATTAACTTGTACGGTTTGCTCGCCCTGGTGACCGGGCTGATCTTTCTATTTAGCGGATTTCTTCTGAAGGCTCTGGGCGCCGGCGGCAGATCGCGCAACCCGGTGGCGGGCTACCGGTCTGCCTGGTCCATGAAAAGCCCCGAGACCTGGATCGCGGCGAACCGCTACGCGGCGAAAGCTTTTAACGTTGCCGGAGCGGTCATCCTGTTGATCGGAGCGGTTCTCTGGTGGAAACCGCTGCCGCGATATAACGAGTTTATCATCCTGGGATTGATGTTCATTGGTTTAGCGATCATCGTGCTGACTACCGAAAATTACCTGAAACGTCATTTTAATGCTGACGGCACTCCCAGGACGCTGCCGCAAAGTAACATTGCCGGATCTCATCCCGGGCCTGCCGGGGTGAAAAGAGCGGGCAAAATCCGCTACTCCAGGCTCGAATACCTGCTGGAGATTATCTCTGTAACGGGGATTATCCTCGGTGCAG
>CAZPET010000316.1:0-2371 GCA_964585625.1 uncultured Syntrophomonadaceae bacterium | reverse complement strand
TGATTGGTTACCACACCCTCGCAGCCGGACAAGCACAATGCCGCCAGCGCAGCGATCATGATATAGACGAAAGCTCGCCTTACTGCCGATACTTCCATATTTCATCCTCCTCCAATAATGGGCCATGTTGCTTATTTTTACTTGTAGTATAAAGGGCGAGTGTTTTGACAGGCAGTCCAGAATAAGCACGGGTAGGGGAATAATAGGCATAGTTTTAGTATAGGCGGCCTGCAGAGCAAGGGGTCAGATCCTGGAATATAAGTTTTCTGTGCACAAATCCATAAATCAAGACCTGACCCCTTTGTACTTTGCAGGATATATTAACAACATTGCGAATAACTTGTGATGGAAGAGGCTTATAACCTGAACATTAAAGGAGGTAGAATGTGATGTGGTGGGCAATAGGCGGGATTGCACTTATAATCGTGGTGCTGATCTCCATCTACAACAAGTTGGTGACCCTGCGGCAGAGAATAAAGAATGCCTGGGCGCAGATCGAGGTGCAACTCAAGAGGCGTTATGATCTGATCCCGAACCTGGTATCCACGGTGAAGGGATATGCCGCGCATGAGAAGGAGACCTTTGAACGGGTCACCCAGGCCCGGAATATGGCCATCAGCGCTCAAAATGTCCAGGAGCAGGCCGGGGCCGAAAATATGCTTACCGGCGCGCTGCGGCAGCTTTTTGCCCTGGCTGAAAATTACCCCGAACTTAAGGCAAACACGAATTTTATGCAGCTCCAGGAAGAGTTGACCAACACCGAGAGCAAGATTGCTTTTTCACGCCAGTTCTACAACGATACTGTTCTTAAGTATAATACGGCCATTCAGCGGTTCCCGGCGGTTATGGTTGCGGGCATGTTCGGATTTCACCAGGAGGTTTACTTCAACCTGGATGATGAAGCGGAAGCTCGTCAGGCGGTAAAGGTCGAGTTTTAGGGGGGCGCCATGAGAAGAGAAAAAAGCCGCAGATTACGTGACTTCCGGAAAAAATCCTCCCTTCTGATTCCGGTGTGTTTAGGGTTAGCTTTAACTGTTCTGACGCAGTTTGCGGCGCCGGTGCGCGCCGATGATGATCGCTCGTATTATTTCCCTCGGGTGCTGATCGAGGCGGAGCTCCATTCCGACGGCTCAATGACCGTTGTGGAAGAGCGCACCTTCAGTTTTGACGGGCGCTTTCGTGGCGCCTGGGAGTATATTTATTTAAAGCACAACGCGTCGATCCAGGATGTCCTGGTCAGCGAACAGGGTGAAGCTTACCGGCAGGAGCCTCCCGGAACCCGTGATATACCGGGTATTTTTTACGTTGAGCAGCACCCCGACCACATCTATATTGACTGGAGTTTTGAGGCGGCTAATGAACAGCGCACCTTTACAATTTCCTATACTGTGGAGAATGCGGTGCTGGTGCACCGGGATGTAGCCGAGTTATATTACCAGTTTATCGGGGGCGAATGGGATGAGCGCACCGATTATGCCAGGGTTGTTTTGACCCTGCCGGAAGGCGCCACCGCGGAGGATCTGCGGGTATGGGGGCACGGGCCTCTTAATGGGAATGTTTCGAAAGACGGGGGGAACCGGGTTGTTTGGGAAGTAGAAGACCTGCCCCGGCGCACATTCCTCGAAGGAAGAGTCACTTTTCCGGCGCAGCTGGTCCCGGAGGCCGCCAATCTGTCCGGCCGGGAGGGGCTGCCCGGGATCCTCGCCGAGGAAGAAGAGTGGGCCGGTCTTGCTAACAGGCGCCGTCTGCTGGCCCGGGTCGATGTTTTTGCCGGTTTTGCAATCCTGCTGGCAGCACTGATTTTTTACTGGGTGTTGCGGCGCAAGGCGCTCAGCCACCCGCAGGCTTACCAGGGGGACTATTACCGGGAACTGCCGGGCGATTATTCGCCGGCCGAGGCCGGTTACTTCGTTCGCCTCGGGCGCACCGCCCCGGAAGATATTACGGCTACGATACTGGATCTGGCCCGGCGGGAGCACCTGCGCCTGGAAGAGTACCGGGAAGAAAAGGGCCTCATCCTCAAGCGTTCCTATACCGATTACCGGGTTCACCCCGGGGAGGGCCGTGATAAACTGGCGGCGCACGAAATCGAATTGTTCAATTTTCTTTTTCAACAGGTGGCGCAGCAGGTCGGGGGCAGTGTTACTTTTAAAGAAATCGAAGCCTACGCCAGGCGCAGGCGAGTTAGCACTGCCGCTTTTCACCAGGGCTGGGGCGAGAAACTCAAGCAGCAGGTTCAAAACCTGGGCCTTTTCGGTCCCACGGTCTGGGCCGGCATCATCGCCGGAGTAGCTTTGTTTGCCGGTGGATTTATTTTCATCATGACAGGATTTCTGTTAATTACCGGTTTTGTGGTTACATTTACCGGGGC
>CAZPET010000315.1:0-2383 GCA_964585625.1 uncultured Syntrophomonadaceae bacterium | reverse complement strand
CTCAGCTTCAATCTCGTCGCCGTAAGCGATAATCTTTTCCACCCGGTTTTTTTGAACCTGCTCAATAAAATCATTGTAGGGGATCTTCTCGGGGGGTGCACCGGTGTTAAACAGGAGCTTCATCGCCACAAAAATGAGCAGGGCAATGACCAGGTAGAACGTTATCTGGCGTCTAAAAGATTGCATCTCTATTAACCTCCTCTCCATAACAGCATCCAGATTTGAACTACTTTATTCTAACATACCGCATTATCATAGGCAACACGGAGCCGGTTCGTTAAAGCTCCGGATCAAGAATGTATATCCCGGCCAGCTGGCGGTAATTTTCATTAAAATCAAGGCCGTAACCGACCACAAAATGGTCGGGAATTTCAAACCCGCAGTAATCGGGGGTAAACTCCACCCGCCGCCGGGCCGGTTTGTCCAGAAGGGTGACCACTTTAAGCGAGCGCGGCTGCCTGCTGAGCAGGTTTTTACGCAGGTAATTTAAAGTTAAACCGGTATCAACGATATCTTCAACGATGAGAACATCTTTCCCCTGGATGCTGCTCTCCAGATCCTTCAGAATCCGGACCACACCTGAGGAAGCGGTATCCGACCCGTAACTGGAGACGGCAATAAAATCAATCTCTACCGGTATTTTTAAACGTCGCATCAGATCGCTGGTAAAGATTACGGCGCCTTTCAGCACACATATCAGCAGCACTTTTTCCCCCTCGTAATCAGCCGAAATCTGCTCCGCCAGCTCCGCCACCCGGCGGGCGATTGCCTCATCGTCGAGCAAAACTTTACGGTTCTCTTTTTTCAATGGAGTTCCTCCTATGCTTTGATCGTTGATCTCTGTAGCTCCAAAACCAAAACTTTTGACGTGCTGCCGGTAACCCGGTACGGGTGAGCAATGCGCTTTCCGATTACCCAGACCACCTCGCTGCCGGCGGCAACCAGCGGGTAGCTATCCCGCCGGTGACGAGGGACCTTCTGATCGATCAAGAAATCCTTTAATTTTTTAACGCCCGGAGCCCCCTGCGGGTGAAATCGCGCCCCGGGCCAGCGGGAACGGAGCAGCAGCGAACCGGGCAATGAATCGTAGTCCAGATAAGCCTGGTGCGGCAACGGCGGCCAGCTCAGCTCGCCGGGATCCAGGAAAAACGCTTCCACCCGGAAATGTCCGCCCGGGAGATCGGTGCGCCCGGGAATCTGCAGGGGCCTTGCCGGAAAGCTTTCTTGTTTCGCCAACCTTCCCGCTGTCAGGATCAAGCGTCCGTACGAACGGTACACCCGTGCACCGCCCGGCAGGGGCAGTTCCCGTGACGGGCCCGACTGCTCCGCCAGCTGCAGCAGCTGTTCAACCTGCCGCCGGCCGATCCTCCTGCCCGGAGCAAACTCCAGAAGCGCCCGGTAAGCAACGCGTCCGCGCAGAGCTCCGGGCAGCGCGTTGAAAGCCTCCCGGTCGAGGATCAGCTTATCCTTTTCCTTCCGGGCTGCCTGCTGAAACATTTTCTGCGCCTCCGCTCCAAGATAGGCGCGATCTGCCGCGACCAGCGAAGCCAGTTGTGCCAGAGAGCGTTTCAAGTTTGGATTATATCTCTCCTCCAGGTAAGGAATCAGCTCAAGGCGGATCCGGTTGCGGGTATAATCGGTTTTCAGGTTGCTTGCATCGAGGGCAGGCTCGAGTTCCCGCTCCCGGCAGTAGCGCTCAATTTCCTGCCGCGAGATGCCCAGCAGGGGGCGGATTAACTCTACCGGGCCAAAGTTGCGCCGGGGCAGGATTCCGGCCAGCCCGTCCGGACCGGTGCCTCTCAGCAGGTTAAAGAGCACTGTCTCCGCCTGGTCGTCCAGCTGCTGGCCCAGGGCGATCTTGCCCGCCACGTGCTTTTTAGCCGCGTCCAGCAGAAAACGATAGCGGACGATCCGGGAGGCCTCCGAAGCAGAAAGTTTCCGGCCGGCCCGGTAAGCCGGAACATCGATGGCCGCTCCTTCAAAAGGCAGCGACCAGGCGGCGGCCAGTTTGCGCACTGCCTCCGCCTCCTGCCGCGCTTCAGGCCTGATCCGGTGGTCGAGGTGGGCGACAACCAGGGTCAGCCTGTAGCGAGGCGCCAGGGCTCGTAAAACATGGAGCAGGCATAGCGAATCGGGCCCCCCGGAGACGGCGACCAGCAGACGGTCGCCCTCCTGAAGGAGCCGGTGCCGCTCGATATAACGGGCTACTTTTTTTACAAGCATGGTCACATACAGGCACGGCTAGCCGTACCACCCCAACCCCCCGTCTAACCCGCGGGCGGGGATGGAACCCCGCCCCTACAATTTTTGGGCAGATCACATGCAGGCACGGATTACCGCGCCACCCCCAACCCCCCGTCTAACCCGCGGGCGGGGATGGAAC
>CAZPET010000314.1:0-2384 GCA_964585625.1 uncultured Syntrophomonadaceae bacterium | reverse complement strand
TAAAATGGCCTTGATGCTATTTAAAAGCTCTTCCTCAGTTTCGTTTTCTAGTTCTGGTTGAAAAATGAACATGGTTTCATAGACGGCCACTGCGTTTCACCTCCCTCTGGACTGTCGGCCCCTTTATATGGAGCAGGTTGGTACGGGCTGATCATAGCATATCTCACCACCGCAGGCAAGCAGCAGATGCAGATAACCGGGTATCCTGTCGCCGGAGCTGTCCGCCCGGCGAATAAACAAAGATACTGTCGAAGCCTAACTGCGGAAGTGAATATAGATCACTTCACCGTCGGCCAGCAGATAGTCCCGCCCTTCGGTGCGGAGAACCCCCGCTTCACGCGCCGCTGTCAGGCTGCCCGCTTCGACCAGAGACTCCCCGGAGATCACTTCGGCTTTGATAAAACCCCGGCCCATATCCGTATGGATCATGAAGGCCGCTTCGAGAGCGGTGACGCCGCGGGGAACGAACCAGGCGCGGGCCTCTTCACCCTTCACCGTATAGAAGGTGAGCAGATCCAGCAGGCGGTAACACTGCCGCAGCAGCTCATCAACCCGCGATTCCCCGAGACCGAATTCTTTTAAAAAATACCCTTTCTCCTCTTCGGGGAGTTCACCGATCTCCGCCTCGAGGCGGGCGCAAAGTGAAACCATGGGGCTTCCCTCCGCCCGGGCCAGCTCGATCATCCCCCGCGGCGGCGGTGCCCCGTTTTCATCCTGGTTAAAGATATAGAGCATCTTTTTCGAAGTGAGCAAAAAGAGCCTTTCGAGGTACTCTTTTTCACTCTCTCCCGCTGGAAAAAGGCGGGCCGGCTCTCCCTGCAGCAGCAGCTGCTCCAAGCGATCGAGAAAATTCAGCTCTGCGGTGGATTGAACGGGGCTTCCTTTTTGCTGCCCGCGGACCTTCTCTTTGCGGCGCGCCACCGTCTCCAGATCGGCGAGGGTAAGCTCCAGATTGATCAGGGCAGCCCGGGACGCGGGGCTTTCACCCGCCCCCTCCAATTGTGAAAAGCCGGCCACGACATGGAGCAGCAGATCGACGTTGCGCAGCTCCCCCAAAAAACGGTTGCCCAGCCCCTCCCCCCTGCTGGCCCCTTCGACGAGGCCGGCAACATCGACAATGCGTATCGCCGGCGGGGTCACTTTTGTGGAGCCGCAAAGCGCTGCCAGCGCCTCCAGGCGGGGATCTTTCAGGGGAACCACCGCTACATTGGGATCTATGGTGGTAAAAGGATAGCTGTCAATAGGAACATCGATCGCCGTCAGCGCTTTGAAGAATGTGGACTTCCCCGCATTGGGCAGACCGACGATCCCGCAACTCCAGGACACTTGGCGCCCCCCTTATCTATTTTCTGCCGGCCCCCCGCCGATCACTTTTTTGACACGGCGGGTAAAGCGGCTCCGCGGCATCAGGACACTGCGACCGCACTGAAGGCAACGTATCCTGAAATCTGCCCCCACCCTGGTGATCTGCCAGCGATTGGCTCCGCAGGGGTGCCCTTTTTTCATCTCCACGATCTGCCCGATCTGATAGGGCTCCACTAGGCCGATCCCACCTCAAGGGCAGCGCTTATATCGGAAAAAATCTGCTCGATCTCCCGGTTGCCGTCGATGATGGTGATAAGGTTTTCTCTACCGTAGTAATCGATGAGCGGAGCGGTCTGTTCGCGGTAAACCGCCAGCCTTTCCTGAACCGTGGAGAGAGAATCATCTTCTCTCTGATAAAGCTCCCCACCACATTGATCGCAGACATTGCGCACGCGGGGCGGATTGAAGTTAATATGATATGTCGCGGCGCAGTCGCGACAGACCCTCCGCCCGGTCAGGCGGGTGATCAGCTCTTCTTCATCAACCTCGATATGGATAACCCGGTCTATCCCCGTGCCGATCTCACCCAGAACTTTATCCAGTGCCTGCGCCTGGGCTACAGTACGGGGAAAACCATCCAGAATCGCGCCTCCGGTGCAGTCGGGGGCAGTAAGCCGCTCCCGGACGATGCCCACGACAACCTCATCGGGAACCAGCTGCCCCTGCTCCATAAATACCCGTGCTTCCCGCCCCAGGGGAGACCCGCTCTTCACAGCGGCCCTGAGAATATCTCCCGTAGCGATATAGGCCAGATCGTATTTCTTGACCAACCGGTCTGCCTGTGTTCCCTTGCCCGCACCCGGAGGACCCAATAAAATTATCAACATCTATCTCCCTCGCTTTTGGGGATACCCAAGGTTAGTATGGTGATTGTAAAAGTATAATGTTCTTCTTTTTCCCGCCAATTCCTGCTTGTCCCCGGAAAAGGGTTCTTTCACCAGATTTTTAGAGCAGCAAAAATATTCCAGGCCAGGCAAGCCAGGCGGGTCTCTTCGATCTGCAAAAGCTCCGGCGGCACC
>CAZPET010000313.1:0-2407 GCA_964585625.1 uncultured Syntrophomonadaceae bacterium | reverse complement strand
GCCGGCAAGGATGCTGCTCAGACCCGGAAGAATCTGCCCGTCGATGCCGGTCTTCATTGTTTGCAGGTTCCCGGCGATATCCTCGTCCAGGGCGGTGCCCAGGGTGTCGAGCCCGTCCACCAGCTGCTGGTTGCCGTCCAGAAGTTCGCCCACCCCGCCCTGGATCTGACCGGTGCCGTCATAGAGCTGGCTTAAACCAAAGAGGACAAATCCTTTTTTCGGGGCATCGTCTGCGGCGGCGCCCACAGCCGCAAACAGGGCCAGGCTAACGATCAGAGCCGCGGCGGCAACTTTGCGGATGACAGCTTTATCAAGTTTCAATTATTTCCCCCCTTTTCTTTTCTTACCTTACAGATCATCAATTAACCGGAACCCCAGGAGCCGAATCCGTCCCCCCTTCTTTGGTTTTGTCCCGGTAAAACACATAAAGAATATTCTATCTAACTTTTATTCGCCGCCCGGTTGTAAAAATCCTTCTTAATATTCACTATTGCGGGATTATTTTAAAGATAGAGTCCGGCGGCACGAGGAATGCCAGAGTCTGAAGAAGCTTTGATTTGAGGTTGATTGGCAGGAGTTGAGCCGGCAGATTTACCTGTTCCAGGCCGCCCGTTTAACGCTGCAGGGTAAGCTGCGGGAATGACGGGGCCGGTGAAAGAAGTTCTTTCATGGTAACGATGCAGTAACCGCGCGCCTGCATCTCCGGTATTACCAGGCGTAAAAAACCCGCCGCTTGCTCCGTGGGATGCATCAAAATAATCGCTCCCGGAGAGAGATTATCCAGGATCCGCCGCGCCATCGCCTCTTCGCCCGGTCGCTGCCAGTCCACGGTATCGAGGGTCCAGATGAGAAGGCGCATCCCCAGGTCGGCGGCCGCCCGGCAGGTGGCGCTGCTGTACTCGCCCTTGTGGGGGGTGAAATAGCGGGGCTGCTGCCCGGTGAGCCGCCGGATCTCCTCGTTCGTCCGGCGCAGCGAGGCGGTAGCAGCATTGTAGTCAAGGTCGGGCATGACCTCACCGTCATCATAGGCATGATTGGCCAGTTCATGGCCGCGGTTGTGGATCATCTGCAGAAGATCCGGGAAGCGCTCCGCCCAGCGGCCCACGATAAAAAATGTGGTCTGCACATTGTACTTCTTCAAAATATCGAGCATTTCAGGCAGGTATTCATTGCCCCAGGCCACGTTGATCATGAAGGCAACCTTCTGCCGCGACGGGTTGCCCCGCTCGATTACCGCCGTGGGGTAATCTGCGGCCGTGACTGTGGGGCGCAGCTCCTGCCAGACCGGGGCCACCGCTTCGCTGGGAGCCGCGGCCTTAAGCCGGGCCAGCGTGGCCTGCTGATCGATCCGGTAGCCGTTCAGCTCGGGAACAACGGTGTTGTAGGTGTTGTTGTAGACGGCGTCCACCGGCGCGGCATGGTAGCGCTCAGCGGCGGCGCGGACCAGCTCCGCCAGTTCCAGATCGGACGTGTCCCCGGTTTGATCGGGGTCATCGCTCCCCTGGCCCGGATCTTGCGGGTCACCGGGGTCGTTTTTATCACCGTCATGATCTTCTCCCTGCCCCGCGTCAAAGAGGGCCGGCCCGAATTTGATTCCGGCGGCAAATGATGCAATCAGGATTATAGCGATAAGGACAATCAATAGAACCTTTTTTTTCTGCATAATTTCCAGCCTTCTTTCTGCGATCTATACTTCTCTTGCCGCCTTGCTCTCTCCGGCAGCCTGGATGATCAGTAGCTGTGGACGCCTGCTGTTCCCTGCTAAGACCTCATTCTAAACTCCCAGGCGCAGTAATATTCCGCCGGATGGGGATCGGGCGGGCAGGCCAGGCACCTGGTCTCGATGCGGGGATCGATCGTCCGGGCAAAACCGCTGTATTCGACCAGTCCGACCGGCCGGCAGGGGAAGTCGGGCAGATTCTTCCGTTTGCGGGCCGCCTGGACGCGGCAGTCATTCATCCGGAATATGAGCAGGCCGGTTTCCGGTTCGAGGATCTCCTGCTCGTTGACAAAGCTGTAGAGCCTGTATCCGAGAGCCTTTTTCAGGGCGGCCAGGCCGCCGCCGCTCTCCAGGCCGAGGAAGGCCATGATCCGCCGCGCTTCGAGAACGGTAAATTTCCCCCAGGCGGCGGCGTCAAGTCTGATCGCCTCGTCCATGCCGCAGGCTTTTTCGACCGCCTGGAACCAGAGCCCGTCGTGCGCCAGCCAGCGCTTGGCAAAGTCCGTCAGCAGTTCGTGGAGTTGATCTTTCGACAGCTGAGATTTATCCATGCATGTTCCTCCTATTCACGGGCGGGGGTGGAACCCCACCCCTACGATCCGTTGCGCGGGCCACAATCCGATGCACGGGCCACAATCCGATGCGCGGGCGGGGATGGAACCCCGCCCCTACAGGACAAGGAGGCAT
>CAZPET010000312.1:0-2412 GCA_964585625.1 uncultured Syntrophomonadaceae bacterium | reverse complement strand
GGGTTTCACTGTAGACCACGTTTTGAGGTTATGCGGCACTTACTTGAAGGTGAGAATTTAGCGCTGATCACGCCAAGGCAGCAAAAAGATGAATTGGGGGCAATGGTAACCAATACCATTGGCGGTCACAAAAGTGTTGAAGCGTATAATGTTAACCATTATTTCCCTTTGTATCTTTACAGAGAAATGGAATCGGTACAGCTTACAGTTGATAATATACAAAAAGAACCCCCGCAACGATCTCTAAATATCAGCACAAAGCTTTTGGAGGGGTTAAACAAAGTACTCGGCAAGACCCCAACGCCAGAGTACATTTTATTCTACGTTTACGCAATTCTCTATGCGCCATCCTATCGCAAAAAATACATCGAACATTTTAAAATAGATTTTCCGCGGATACCTTTTACGGTTGACTTTGAACTGTTTGGCCTGGTAGCGTCTCTTGGCGAAAAGCTTGCAAGCCTGCACCTGTTGCAATCACCGGACCTTGATCCCCCGGCAACGCGCTTTGAGGGTCCGGGAGACGGGTATGTTGGCAAATCCAAAGGTGAGGGCTTTTATTATAACAGTGAAGACCAGCGATTATATATAAATAAAACTCAGTATTTCGCCCCCTTGCCCCCCGATGTCTGGTCGTACCAGGTGGGCGGCTACCAGGTATGCGACAAATGGTTAAAGGACCGCCGGCAAAGAAAACTTGACATCAACGATATTCGAACTTACTGCCGCATCGTGACCGCTCTCAAAAAGACCATCGAGATTCAGCGGGAAATCGACGAGCTTTATCCTGCCGTAGAAGCTGATATTTTAACATGGCCCGATTAGCATAACAGCAGCGCCGCACGCCTGGAATTTCACCATGAGATTCTGGAGTGTGCTGGTGCTCTAGCTACTTTCTATTTTTGTACGCAGCCAATCGGTCAGTTCTTTTTCCGACAGGTGGCCGCCGGCCAACCTGAGCATTGTATCAACCACCTCCGGTTCAGATGCGTTGATCTCACAGCTATTTAGACCGAGAAATATATACATGGCCATAAAAGCCACTCTTTTATTCCCATCAATAAAAACATGGTTTTTGGCAAAGCCAAACCCGTAGGCGGCAGTCAGTGCGGGCAGATCGGTATCAGGTTTATAATTCCAGCGGTTAAGCGGCCTGGCCAGAACCGCTTCAAGCTGATCCTCATTCAGAAACCCAAAATGCCCTCCGAAAACTCTGATCAAGTTTGCATGAACGATTTCAATAAAATCACGTGTCAGCCGGAAAGGTTCTTTCATCGGGGTTATTTCGCCAACTTATCAAGAGCTTTGCGGTATTGCTTGACCCTTTTTACGTAAAGAATCATTGCTTTCTCGAAGTTGGGATCGTAAGGAGTAAGCAGGATCCCCCGGTCTGTTCCCTCCTCCGGGCCGCAGGGGCAATCGGAATAATATAATGCGAATATAGCCAACATAGACCAGATATTATTCCGCTTGAGTGGTATACTATCCATGAAAGCGTGGTGAACGGTTTGGACTACATCAGCGTAAAACAGGCCGCGGAACGATGGGGCATATCAGACCGCCGCGTGCGTGTACTTTGCCGGCAGGGTAGAATTGCGGGCATTGTGAAACAAGGCCGCTCTTATCTAATTCCAGCGGATGCGATCAAGCCGGCGGATAGACGAACATTGCGCGGCACGATTATTCCACAGGAATATGCTGTTCTCTTTTTACGCGTGGATACACTCAAAGCGGAGCTGGACAGGCGTCGTCCCCTGACACCGGGCGAGCTGAAGCGTCTGCAAGAGGAATTCCTTGTGGAATTTACCTATAACTCCAACGCCATTGAGGGCAATACGCTGACGCTTCGGGAAACGGCTCTCGTCCTGGAAGGTGTGACAATTGACAAAAAGCCGCTTAAAGACCACTTGGAGGCGGTCGGGCACCGTGACGCATTTTTATATGTGCAGCAGCTTGTTTCTGAAAAGGTTCAGGTGTCCGAAAAGGTGATCAAGGATATTCATTCCCTTGTGCTGATGGATCGGCCGGAGGACAGGGGTGTCTACCGTTCCATTCCAGTACGCATCATGGGAGCCAGGCACGAGCCGCCGCAGCCATATCTCGTGTCGGTTCAGATGGAGCGGATTACCCGGGCGCTTGCCAAAGACAGAAGACATCCGATAGAGAGAGCTGCTTTGTTCCATCTATATTTTGAGGGTATCCATCCGTTCATTAACGGCAACGGGCGCACAGGCCGGTTGATCCTCAATCTTATGCTGATGCAATGCGGCTACCCGCCCATTAACGTGAAGTTCTCGGACAGAAAGCGGTATTACGATTGCTTTGATGGCTATTACAAAGATAAAACCGCTGCGCCGATGGTGAATATGGATGTTTTGGCGATCTGTTTCAGCATGGCTTTGTCTTTTGGCG
>CAZPET010000311.1:0-2423 GCA_964585625.1 uncultured Syntrophomonadaceae bacterium | reverse complement strand
TCCTGGCGGTGCACGTTTTCATCCCTGACCTCATGCTCCCGCTTGATCGTGCCGCCCAAGCTGAGCATGTTTTCGCCGATCTCGATGCGGATATCTTCTTTGCTCTGCAGGCCCGGAATTTCGCAGGAAGCAATCACTTCACGATCTTTTTCATAGATGTCGATACGCGGTTCCTCGCGGAAAAGTGATGAACCGAAAAGGCGCTCCATTTCACGGCGGGCGCCTTCAATATAGCGAAAAGGTTCGTAGGGAATGAGCGGCATCAGGATAACCTCCCGTATTTGGTTATCATTATTTTAAATCAGGGCAGGCTCACTTATGCATGTTAAAGCTTTCCGGTGGAAAGCACGGGCGCACGGGCTGACATGGGAGACATATTTGTGGGGAATATGAACAATGAATCGAAGATGCGGTTCAGGCAAGGAGAAGGCGATGAAAGCCGGGTCAAATTCACCGGGCAGTCAACCCGGGATGAAGGGAAGTATGCAGATGCAGATGGATGCCGGTAAGAGGATTATCTGTGCTCTCGATCTGGATGGGCCGGAGGCGGCGCTGCGCATGGTGGAAAACCTTGAGGGGCTGATCGGTTTCTACAAGGTGGGGATGCTGCTCTACCTGACCGGCGGCGGCGAGATGGTGCGCCGGTTGACCGGGCAGGGCCTCCGGGTTTTTCTGGACCTGAAATTTTACGATGTGCCCGATACCGTTGCCGCGGCGGTCCATCGGGCGGCAAACATGGGTGTTACATTTCTGACTGTGCACGGCAACAGGGAGATCCTGCAGCGGGCGGGGGAGGCGGCGGCCGGGACCGGACTGCAGGTGCTGGGAGTAACCGTGCTCACCAGCCTCGACGAGACCGACATTCGCGAGCTGGGCTTTCCCTGCAGCGTTGAAGAGCTGGTCCTGCGGCGGGCGCAGTGGGCGCTTGAAGCGGGCTGCGCCGGGGTGGTGGCCTCACCGCGGGAGGCGGCGCTGCTGCGGGAGAAGCTGGGACGGGATCTGCTGCTGGTGACGCCGGGCATCCGGCCGGCGGGCACCGCCGTGGGGACGCATAAACGTGCGGCCACGCCGCGGGAGGCGCTGCAGGCGGGGGCCGATTACCTGGTCATCGGCCAGCCGATCATCAAGGCTGCCGATCCCAGGTTCGCGGCACAGCAAATTATCGACGAAATGAAATAATGGGTACGGCATGAACAATCATACCCCGTGTTATTTCTTGCCTCTATCCTCCGGTTTCCTGCTTCCTGTATGCAGTGCGAAGCGACGGACGCGGCGTCAATAAAGATAGAATGCCCGTCCGGAAAAGCTGCCGGATTGCCTGACGAATCGATGAATATAACGGGGTGATCTAATGGAGCGATGGAAGGATTGCCTGGCTGCACTGGTCCCCTACTACAATCAAGACGGAGGCAACGCCACCCTGATCTTTACTGACAGCGGAGAAATTTTCGAAGATAGCCGCACCGTGAAGTGGAATCTGCGCCGCCTGGCGCGCCTCTTCTGTGTTGACCTGGAGGCGGCCCGCCGGAACCAGGGTGAATACCTGCATTACCGCCAGGGGCTGCCGCTGCCGCTGTCACCGGCACTGGTTCTGGTGCCGTTGAAGACAAGAAAAGGGGTGGGGAAAAATGACGGTTGTCACAGTTATCTAAATCCATCAGCGGTGGTGAGACTGGATGCGGCGGATGAAGAGTATGTTCGCTCGATAATCGTCCTTCCGGGGGAACTCCGGCTCCCCTGTCTTTACACCTTGAAAACAATCCAAAAACGTCTGCGCGACGGCGCCATTGCTCTTGAGAAACACCGCGCCGCCTTGCTACCCGGTTTATCGATGCCTGAAGTTTCTTCCCGGGATTATAAATTTCTTCTGGAGAAGTTTATACATGTCCTAATTGCCGGAGCAAAGAAGGAATCCGGAGGGTGAAACCCAAAAAACCGTTTTGCTTTATTCTCTGAGTGAGTCCCCGGGAATAAAATCATCCGGGCGTTCTGAGAGCAGGCCAAAATGATAGAGAATGGCTTCTTGAATCCGCAAGGAAGCGCGTCCGTCACCATAAGGGTTGATCGCCCGGGCCATGGCTGCGTAAGCTTCAGGATCCTCCAGCAGGTGCCGTGCGGTACGGTAAACCTGTTCTTCGGTGGTGCCTACTACCTTGACCGTGCCGGCTTCCACCGCCTCGGGGCGTTCAGTGATCTCACGCAGCACCAGAACAGGACGGCCCAAAGAGGGGGCCTCTTCCTGGATCCCGCCGGAATCGGTTAAAATGAGGCGGCATCGCTGCATCAAGTTGTGAAACGAGGCGGTATCCAGCGGTTCCAGAAGAAGAATGTTGCGGTGGTTGCCGAGAATCCGCTGCACCGTTTCACACACGACCGGATTGCGATGGACCGGAAATACAAGCGGCAGGTGCAGATCGTCGACC
>CAZPET010000310.1:0-2427 GCA_964585625.1 uncultured Syntrophomonadaceae bacterium | reverse complement strand
AGAAGTTGTTCAATCTCACAGAGCCTTAGCTGATGCCAGGGCCGTTGTCACTTTATTAGGAAGATGCAACAAAAAAGGCAAGCCATATCTAAGTGAACTACTGAAAAGCAGTCCTGCCGTGGATAAAACTTTTCATAAGGTAGCCGCTACTACTGAAAAAAGAATGACGGAAAGAAAAACCTCCAGCGAAATCATAG
The DNA here is from genome assembly GCA_964585625.1 of uncultured Syntrophomonadaceae bacterium. GTDB lineage: Bacteria > Bacillota > Dethiobacteria > DTU022 > DTU022 > JAAZIN01. The sequence goes on along the minus strand of CAZPET010000310.1, from coordinate 2,230 downwards.
TTACTCCTGATCCTCCATCAAAACCTAAATCAGTCAGCTGCGGGTGTTTAGGTTGTCTTCTTCCCCTTCTCGGAATCTCGGGGGTTCTGACTTTTGTACTCATATTGCTCTGGTGAATACATCATCGGAGTGAATAACCAGCACGAAATTCTAGAGCAACAGGCATAATTCCCCGGGAAGTTACGGGGCTTTCTCCCAGATCAAACCCCGGGTGCCAGATGGTTCCGGCCTTTCGTACCTTGACTTATGAAGGTAATGTCTCTTATTTGACGAATATCTTATCAACACGTTCGCCGGGAGAAACGTATTTACGTCAGGATCATGCAGCAGGGGCAGTTCAATAATAGCTGAAAGGCAAGGGAGCGAAGCACATGATCAAAGGACTTCATTTTCTGCTGACCTACGAGTGCACTTACGAATGCGATCACTGTTTCCTTCACAGCGGTCCCCGCTCCGGGGGTACATTCAATCTGGAGCAGATCGAGGCGGCGCTTCGCGAGGCCGCCAAACTGGACAGCGTGAAGATCATTTACTTCGAAGGGGGAGAGCCCTTTCTTTACTACCCGCTCCTCCTGGCCGGGGTGAAGAAAGCCAGGGGAATGGGTTTCGATGTCGGCGTGGTAACAAACGGCTACTTTGCCACCAGCGAAGCGGATGCCCTGCTGTGGTTGGAGCCGCTTGCCGAAGCCGGCCTGGCGGATTTCAGCATCAGCGAAGACTGGTACCATAACCCCGATCAAATAGAGCTCTCACCGGCGCGTCTTGCTCTCAGGGCCGCGGAAAAATTATCACTGCCCGTATCCCTTCTCTGCACTACCGCTCCTCCGGAAATAAAAAGAGCTGCCGGAAACGGGGCGGATGAACCGGTGATGTACCGGGGAAGGGCGGCCGAAAAGCTGGCCGGGCAGGCTGCTTCCTTGCCGGCCGGTCTGTTCAACGAGTGTCCCTACGAGGATCTGGTCAACCCGGGACGGGTGCATCTCGATGCGTTCGGCAATGTCCATATCTGCCAGGGATTGATTATCGGAAACATGTGGGAAACGGCCCTCCCGGAGATATTGACAGCCTACCGCGCCCCGGATCATCCTGTATGCGGTCCCCTGGCCGAAGGAGGCCCGCTGCAGCTGGCTGAAGCCTATGGTCTGACCCCTGCTTCCGGTTACGCCGATGCCTGTCATTTCTGCTACAGCATGCGCCTGGCGCTGCTGGAGCGCTTTCCCCGCTGCCTGGCGCCGCGCCAGGCATACGGTCTGAAATAAAACGGGGCGGTGCATTGCGCCGCCCCGGGCCGCACCGCTACTTGCTGTGCCCTTTTTTATCTCGCCACTGGCAGCGCCCCTGTTTCGAACAGAAATCGCAGGGAACGGCCTCCGCGCACATCTGTGCGCCGCACCCGATCACGAAGGATACAGACTTGCGGGGGAGCATCAAACAGCTTTCGGTAAGGCGGACACCGATTCGCTCGGCGGGGAGCAAGCTGAAGAGGGTCCGCTGCTGCTCGATCGGCCACCCCTCCTGTCCGGGGTTGGCCTTCATTCCAGCTCTTAAACCGGCGCTTTCGACATTGGCGATGATCCGCTCCTTGACCAGGCTCGACACTTCTCCCACCGCGGCTGTGCCGGCTCCGTCCAGGGCCATCGCCCGGGTCATATCTGTGGCCATCAGTTCTGCCACCCGCTGTTCCAAACCCGGTCCGATTGTGCAGAGCGCCAGGATTAACCTGGATGCGCCGGCGAAAGCCCGCGCCACCAGGGGCCCTGTAAAAGTGCCGCCGTCAAAAGTGATCTGCTCGTGCTGGAAATCTACAACCGGCAGATTGCCGTAGAGCGCCGCCGGTTTCAATAAAGAGTTGGCCTCATCCAGAATACCGGATGCGATCCGGGTTAATAATGTTGAAGCTCTCGCCGGGTCGATCCCCTGTCCTCTTAAAATATGCTCTGTTTCAAGTTCAACCTGCAGGTCGTTTATTACTTCGAACATGGCCGGGCCTCCTTGACTGTTCAATGGTGGATTCGGGATTCCTCATGCAAATTATACGCCTCCTTTACGTTTCGCGAAAAGAACAAAAAAACCTGCCTGGCGGGGCTTTGCTGGACAGGCGACTGTATCCGGTAAAAAGTTAATTAAAACTGTTGACTGATAACCGGGTGCCGGGTATATAATTAAGAAAGTTAAAAAACTTCACAATAATATATAACTGATTCATAGAACCGGTCATGATCCTCCAATA
>CAZPET010000309.1:0-2431 GCA_964585625.1 uncultured Syntrophomonadaceae bacterium | reverse complement strand
TCCCACCTTAGAATACTACTTTGGTAAACCGGCTTTTTCAAAGATCAGCCTGACCGTATCTGAAGGCCTGGCGCCCCGCGAAAGCCACAACTCTGCTTTTTCCCGATCCACTTCAAAAGTGGTAGGCTTCGTGGTAGGGTTGTAATAACCGATCTCTTCAATGAACCTGCCGTCCCGGGGAAAGCGGGAATCGGCCACCACGATCCGGTAAAAAGGTTTTTTCTTCGCGCCCATTCTTTTCAGCCTGATGCGCACTGCCATTTTATCACCTCCGCTGCATTAAACAAACCTGTAGAACGATGTTGGTAACTAGAAAAAGGGAAAGCCCCGTTTTCCTTTTTTCATATGCTTTAACCGTTTCTTCTCCAGAGAGCCCATCTGCTTGAAAAGCCTCTGCATCTGAGAAAACTGGGTCAGCAGCCTGTTAACGTCCTGAACCGTGGTCCCGCTGCCACTGGCGATGCGGCGCCGCCGGCTGCTGTTGATGATTGACGGTTGGCGGCGCTCCGCCGGTGTCATCGATGTGATTACCGCCTCGATACGCTGAAACTGCTTTTCATCAACTGAAAGATTGCGCATCTCTTTCGGCAGCTGCGCCGCCGGCAGCATGGCCATGATCTCTTCAAGTGAACCGATCTTGCGCATCTGCTGCAGTTGCTCCCGGAAATCATCGAGGGTGAATTCCTGGCGGCGCAGTTTCTGCTCCAGCTCCCGCGCTTTCTGCTCATCAAAACCGGCTTCGGCCTTCTCGATCAGGGAGAGCACATCGCCCATCCCCAGGATACGCGAGGCCATCCTTTCGGGATGAAACGGCTCCAGGGCATCGAGTTTCTCCCCCACCCCGGCAAATTTGATCGGGCAGCCGGTTACCGCCCGCACTGAGAGAGCCGCCCCCCCGCGGGTATCGCCGTCGAGCTTGGTCAGGATAACCCCGGTCAGTCCGAGCGCCCCGTGAAAAGCGGCGGCGGCATTCACCGCATCCTGGCCGGTCATGGCATCTACCACCAGGAGCAGCTCCGCCGGCTTCAGCTGTGCCTTGATCTCCTTCAATTCGTCCATCATCGCGGCGTCAAGATGAAGCCTGCCGGCGGTATCCAGGATCACCGGATCATGCCCCTCCCGCGCGGCAAAGCGCACCGCTTCCCGGCAAATCTTCACCGGGGCGGCATGGTCTATTCTAAAACAGGCTACCCCCGCTGAATCGCCGAGCACCTGAAGCTGCTCGGGCGCTCCGGGGCGGTAAGTATCCGCCGCTACCAGAAGCGGGCTGTGCCCGCTGTGTTTCAGGTTCACGGCCAGTTTCACCGCCGTGGTGGTTTTACCGGAGCCCTGCAGGCCGGCCAGCATGACCACGGCCGGAGAGCCCGCCGTATTGATCTTGCTCTGCTCGCGGCCCATCAGGGCGGTCAGCTCTTCATGAACAATCTTGACCACCTGCTGCCCCGGGGTGAGGCTCTGCCGGACCTCTTCTCCGACAGCCCTCTCCCTGATGCCGCCGATAAAGTCCTTTACTACTTTAAAGTTTACGTCGGCCTCCAGCAAGGCCAGGCGGATCTCCCGCAAGGCCAGGTCGACATCTTTTTCGCTCAGCTTGCCCTTTCCCCGCAGCTTGCGCAGCGTGTTCTGTAATTTCTCGGCCAGGTTGGCGAACATATATTCTCTCCTACTGTCTACTGTTCATTTTTTTGCCGCAGCTCACCGATAATTTCCTGCAGACGCTTCTTCTCCCCGGGCCCCAGCGGCTGCTCCAGAATGCGGCCGGCTTCCTGCAGCAGCCTCTGCTGAAAACAGAAAAGACTATAAAGGCCCAGCTTCTCTTCAAAACCCTCTATCGAGTTCAAGGCCCGCTGGATCAGATCGTAGACCGCCTGCCTGCTGATCCCGTATTCGGCGGCAATCTCCCCCATGGACAGATTGTCGCTGAAATAAAGCTGCAGCACCTCCTGCTGGCGCGCGGTCAGCAGAGAGCCGTAAATATCATACAACAGATTGATCCGGTTCAGTTTATCAAGCATGGCACCCCTGTAAAGGCTTTATCCTTTACGGCTATCAGTTTAGCAAAATAAATGGGAAAAAGCAAGCATGTAGGATCGCTTAATAAGTAAAATTCCTCGCAGAATAAATGAAACATTTTATACAAACCCGATTTTCGGCTGAAGTGCGAACAACAATTCGCTTTGACATTTACCTGATGACCCCTTCACTGTTTATTAATTCACCAACCGCCAACCTCTCTAACTCGGCGGTAAGGTTTTAATCAACTTATTGTACCAGTGGGGCAGCTGCGGCGGTGGGGCAGTTGTCCCTCCGGTCTTTTAGATTTTAACGTAAAAGCCTTCACTTCGGGTTCGATCGAAAGAAAAAGATTCTGTATCTATTTCCTTTTTGCAGGGAAATCATTAAAAAAAGGAGATGCTGTATTGGAATTATT
>CAZPET010000308.1:0-2432 GCA_964585625.1 uncultured Syntrophomonadaceae bacterium | reverse complement strand
TGGGCAAAAGTTGTCCCTTCCATCCGCACAGACATCCTCCTCCGTGGTCCTGGTATCTCAATTATAAATGGACTATTCTGAAATGTATGTCATAATCGGTAACCGGAGGAAAATTTTTTTGCGACAAATAGAGCCATCACTCAACGATTAATCATTGTTCTTGGCAATTTCTGAACGAGGATCCCGCGGGCAACCCTCCTATTTATAGCTACTCGAGTCCAACCAAATCGAATCAGGTAGTCCGGTTGGCAGCGTTCCAGGATAAATTTTTCTCCGGGAAGAAACCCGAGAACTACCAGGCGGCGCACCACCGGCTGGCCGGGCTCCAGGAATGAGGCCACCTCTCCTGACTGGTCCGGTCTCATGTGGTGGAGAAGAATGAGCTCACGTGCTGTCCTGCGGATCAAATCTGCCTCACCTCGCCGATGTCCTAACCGAGCAGATGCATGATCAGGGGAATGCCGGTTAAACAGCGCACCAGCATCCCGGCAATCCAGGATAAGAGAGCGGTGCAGGCCACGATCAGAAGAACAAACTTGAGTCCGTATTCGCGGCCCAGCATCGCCACCTGGGCCACGCAGGGTACAAACAGGGTCAGCACAACCGCCGCCGTCAAAACCTGGCCGCTGTCAAGCACACCTGCCCGGGCCAGATCAAACAGCCCGGCCGCGCCGTAATCGCGGCGTAAAAAGCCGTAAACAAAGACCATGGCCGTTTCCGGGGGCAAGCCCAGGGAGGCAAGCGGCTGCTGCAGCGCAGCCACCACCAGCGCCAGCAAGCCGCTGTAGCGAAGAACCCAGATCAGGACGCTGATCCCGATAAAGAGGGGGAGCACTTCTTGCAGGTACCACCGCAAGCGGGCGGCTGTTTTGCTCAGAATGGCCCCGGGACGGGGCAGCCTCAGGGGCGGGATTTCGAGGCAGAACGGGGGCGCACCCCGGCCAAACAGGAGAGCGCCCCCGGCAGCGGCGCCGCAGAAGGCCAGCAAAACCAGGAGCAGCCAGAGAAAGAGTCCGGCGCCCCGGGGCAGCAGGGCCAGGATCAGGCCGAGCTGGGCAGAACAGGGCACGGCCAGAGAGAGCAACAGCGCCGCCTGCAATCGCTCCCGCCTGCTGTCGAGGGTGCGGGTGACAAGGACGGCAAGGGTTCCGCAACCCAAGCCTAAGGTCAGCGGGATCACCGCTTTTCCGTTCAACCCGACCTTCTCCATGAGAAAATTTATCAGGTAGGCGGCGCGGGGCAGATAACCGCTGTCTTCAATCAGGCTGAAAAAGAGAAAAAAAGTGGCCATGATCGGCAAGATGATCGTGATGGTGTAGCGCAAACCGAGAGTCAAGATCCCGTAATCAAGCACCAGCAGTTCCCGCAGCCAGTCCCAGGGAAGATAGAGCTCCGCCCAGCGGTTCAGAAGCGGGGCAATGAGCCTCAAAAAGAGACGCTCCTCCAGAAGCTCCACCAGGGTTCCGGCTCCGAACCCGCCCACGAAGCGGTAAAATCCAAAGTAGAGAAGCGCCGCCAAAACTGCCCCCCCGCTCCAGGGGTTCAGCAGAATACGGTTAAGCGTTTCCGCAATTGAGTACGGCTCCGCCGCCGGCGCCGCGAGCACTCCCCTCAGCAGGGTCCGGCTGAGACGGCGCCGCGCTGCCGCCAACAGTAACAGGGGTTCCTGAACACCGGGCGGCTCACTGAGAAAACGCAAATGCTCCAGGGAGCCTTCCTGTGATCTGACCGCATTTTCAAAAGCCTGATCACCATGCAGCAAGGCGATCGCTACGGCGCGGCGGGACAACCCGTACGATCCCTTCAGCTGCGATTCTCCCAAAGTCAACTGCCCCTCCAGGTTGGCGGGGTAATGCAGTTTCACAGAAGGCGCAGTTCCGGGTTTGCTCCGGAGCGTAGATGCCGCTTCCCGGCAAAGCTGCTTCAACCCGCGGCGGGCCACCAGGGCGGTGGGAATAACGCTCACACCAAGGCGCTGTGAGAGCAGGCCGCTGTTGATTTTCAACCCCGCCGCCTCGGCCTCGTCCATCATGTTCAAGGCAATCAGCAAGGGCAGCTTTGCCTCCAGCAGCTCGAGAGTCAAACTGAGCATGCGGCCGAGGTTACGGGCATCAATTACCTGGATCACCAGATCCGGCCTCTGCTGCAGCAAAAGAAGCCGCGTGACCTGCTCTTCCGGAGAGAGCGCGCTGAGCGAGTAAAGCCCGGGCGAATCGATCACATCGACAATGAAGCCTTCAATTTTGCCCCTGCCGCGGGCCAGCTCCACGGTGGTTCCCGGATAATTGGAAACGATCACCCGGCTCCCCGTCAGCAAATTAAAAAGCTGACTTTTCCCCACATTGGGATGTCCAACCAGAACAATCAGCGGCGTTTTTCCCTTCACGCCATCCTCCTTCACCGGCTCACCAGTTCGTCCATTAATCATATGC
>CAZPET010000307.1:0-2439 GCA_964585625.1 uncultured Syntrophomonadaceae bacterium | reverse complement strand
AACCGGGGGCAGGCAGCTGCGGTCACGGCAGAGATAGGCGCCGGCCCCGCCGGGAAGAGCGGTCATCGGCTCGATAAAAGGGGCCAGAGCTTCGATCTCTTCCTTGCCGGGGCCGGCGGGATGGAACAGCAGCACCGTGTGCGGGTGAAAGGAGCGGCGCACTGCAGCGGCCATTTTCTCGACTTCAGCCGAACCGGGTTCGCCGGCGATAACCAGCTCTGCTGCGGGACCGAGAGCGAAATCGAGAGCCGCGAGCATGAAGGTAAAGGCCGGCGGCGAGCCTTGCAGATCGCCGCTGAAGGCGCGGATGATCGCCTCGCCGCGCTCCGACCAGTCCTGACGTCCGGTCAGCCGGCCCAGCTTCAGCAGATTCAGAGCCGCCACCGAATTACCTGAAGGGATGGCCCCGTCGTAGGCGTCGGTATAGGCAGGCAGCTCTTCATTGCGATCGATGCCCGCAAATTGCAGGGCTTCACCCTGCCCCCGGAAAAGCTCAAGCATCGACTCATTAAGCAATACCGCCCACTTAAGATGAGCGGCATTAAAAGTGGCCCGGTAGAGCTCCAGCAGCCCCCATACCAGGCAGGCGTAATCGTCGAGGTAAGCCGGCAAGGCCGCTTCGCCGTCGCGATAGCGCCGCAGGAGCCGCCCGTCTGGCGCAAGCATCTTCTCCTTGATGAAGGCGGCGGCTGCTGCCGCAGCCTCCGCGTAACGCGGCTCCCCGAGCGCTGCGGCCCCGCGGGCCATGGCGGCAATAACCAGGCCGTTCCAGGATGTGAGGATCTTGTCGTCCTTGAAGGGGCGCTCCCGGCTACTGCGGGCTTCGCGCAGACGTTCTCTCGATTCATCGATCAGTTTCTGCAGGGCCGCCGGGTCCAATCCTTTCTCCGCAGCGAATCGCTCATGCTCGTGCGGACGGTGCAGAATGCTGCGGCCGTTTTCAAAGTTTCCTCTTTCCGTAACCCCGAAGTATTCTGCAACCAGCCTGCCCCGCTCTCCTTCGAGAACCCCGGCTATTTCGGCGGGGGTCCAGAGATAGTAGAGCCCTTCTTCTCCTTCGGTATCGGCGTCTTCAGCCGCACAGAAAGCCCCCTCGGGCGCGCGCAGATCCCGCAGCACATATTCAAAAATGGCACGGGCCGTAGCGGCAAATTCCGGATCCCCGGTAGCCTGATAGGATTCAAGGTAAGCGATGGCCAGCAGCGCCTGGTCGTAGAGCATCTTTTCGAAATGCGGCGCCAGCCATAATTCGTCGGTGGAGTAGCGGTGGAAGCCGTAACCAAGCTGGTCAAAGATACCGCCCCGGGCTATGCTTTTCAGGGTGGTGGAAACCATCTGCAGCGCCTTCGTCTCCCCGGTACGCTTCCAGTAGCGCAGCAGGAAGGTCAGCCGGTGCGGCACGGGAAATTTGGGGGCGCCGCCGAAGCCGCCGTACCGCTCATCGAAGCTGTCATGCAGCCGGCGGTATGCCTCATCGAGAACGCCGGTACCGGGCAGCGCATCCCCGGCCCCTTCCCGGCCCTGCCGCTCCACCACCTGCATCAGCTGCTCGCCCGCTTCAACCGCTTGCTCCCGCTGATCCTTCCACAGCGAGGCCAGGCGAGGCAGCAGCTCCATCAGGCCAGTGATCCCGAAGCGAGAGCACTTGGGGAAGTAGGTGCCGGCGAAAAAAGGCTTCTTCCCGGGGGTTAAAAACACCGACAGCGGCCACCCGCCCTGACCGGTGAGCGCCTGGCAGACGCTCATGTAGATCTGGTCCAGATCCGGGCGCTCCTCCCGGTCCACTTTGATGGAGACAAAGTGCTCATTCAACAGCGCCGCCACTTCAGCATCCTCGAAGCATTCCCGCTCCATCACGTGGCACCAGTGACAAACCGAATAGCCGATGCTCAGGAAAACAGGCTTGTTCTCGGTCTGCGCTCTGGCAAAAGCTTCACCCCCCCAGGGATACCAGTCCACGGGATTACAGGCATGCTGCAGCAGGTACGGCGACTTCTCGTTGATCAATCTATTTGTATTTTTGGTCTTGACAGATATGGCTTTTGACCCCCTTATTTCGCAGTTGTCTGGCCTTAGTATACGTAGAAGAGGGTTTCCTTAAAGAAGGCATCTTCCGTCGGCCTAAGGGGACCGGGTTGCTGGTTTCATCAAAGCCATAGCGGGTACACTTGCCAGAGGACCAGTCTGTTTTACAGCCTGGTTGACGGCGTCGTATTCGTAGGTGGTAACATGACCCTAGGGGTCTTATTAACACCTTGATCCCCTTTATTCTGGCATTGGTAAAGTGCGTATTCCGCTTCGAATCGATCAACAATTCTGCTGTGAACCGATCACTTTTTGGCGATAGCGGAATCAGCGATCGGATGAGTGGAAACTGGAACGGCGCTGGATACAACCCGTAATTGGCTACAGGTTTTCCCAAACTTCTCCCTGAACTTG
>CAZPET010000306.1:0-2440 GCA_964585625.1 uncultured Syntrophomonadaceae bacterium | reverse complement strand
AAAGCCCCTCTTTCTGACCTTCCGCAATCACCTCCTCGATGACCTTGAAATAGTTTAGAAGTGGTTGTGAGATACCTTCGTTGATGGTTTGATCAATCTGCCGCAGTTCAATCTGGGTTACTTTGGCCTGCTCGGGACGGCTTCCCAGGGTATTCAGATGGTAGCTGACCAGGGCAGCAAGTTTCTCGTTGCAATCCCGGCACTCTGCCAGCTGCCGGCGCAGCCCCTCGACGAATTGGGACATCATCTCCTGGAACAGCGAGATCAGGATGTCCTCTTTTTTTTCAAAGTAGATATAGACGGTACCGTCGGCTACTCCTGCTTCCCGGGCAATATCTGAGATGCGGGTCCGGTGGAAACCATACCGGGCAAAAGATTTAACCGCTGCTTCGAGAATGGCAAAATATTTTTCTCCGGTCCTTTTGGCCACTGCAACCTCCATTTAAGTAAAAATGAATGAATGTTCATTCGCTATTTTATTGTATATTTTCTAAGAATAAAAATCAAGCACTTTTAAGAATATTATTAACGATTCAAGAAAATATTACTGTTGGGATCACCAGTATCGGGTAAGCACCGGCCCCGGACGGGATTGCCGCCATAATTGAGTTGTCACTTGGGTTTTAACTGTGGTAGAATAATAAAGCTTTCATGCCGGTCAACAGGGCGGTTTTTCAGCCTTGATTTATTGAGTTTTTCGGATAAAGCCTACTTTGTTTGCGCGATGCATATGATATCATTGTATAGGGAGGAGCATAAATGCTGACCAGGTGGGAAAAAATAGAGCACAATAAAATCAAGCTTGAAATAGAGGTAGCTGCTCCGGAGGTCGATACCGCACTGGAGAGGGCTTACCGGAGCGTGGTCAAAAAGGTCAACCTTCCGGGGTTTCGCAAGGGCAAGGTGCCCCGCCATATTTTGGAATCGCGCTTTGGGCCGGAGATTCTCCATCAAGATGCCCTGGAGATGTTGATTCCTGCTGCATATGATGACGCGATAGCCGAAGTGGATGCCGAACCGATTGATCAACCAAGGTTTGATTTCGATACGATTGAAAAGGGCAAACCCTTTCTTTTTCAGGCCATCGTGGAGGTGCTCCCGCCGGTGGAGTTGGGGGAGTACAAAGGGGTGGACGTGGAGCAGGAGATAACCGAGGTTACCGAAACTGAACTGGAACGTTACCTTGAATCCCTGCGGGAGCAGCATGCCCGTCTCATTCCTCTGGAGGATGAAGAGATCGCGATTCAGGAAGGAGACCTTGCGCTGATCGATTTCCAGGGATTTATTGACGGGGAGACGTTTCCCGAGGGGGAAGCGGAGAATTATTCACTCGAGCTGGGCTCAAAGACCTTCATTCCCGGGTTCGAAGAGCAGCTTGTGGGGATGAAAATAAATGAGGATAAGAAGATTGAAGTGACCTTTCCCGAAGAATACCGTAATCAAGAGCTGGCCGGGAAGGATGCCCTCTTCAAAGTGAAATTGAAGCAGATCAAACAGAAGCAGCTGCCCGATCTGAACGATGATTTTGTCAAGGAGATCAGTGAATTTGAAACCTATGCCGAATACCAAGCCGATCTTAGATTGCGCTTGGAGAAGGCCTATGCAGAGAGGGCCAAAAACGAACTTGAAGAGATGCTGATCGAAAAGGTATCCGCCGCTTCGCAGGTTGAGCTGCCGCAGATTCTGGTAGAACGTCAAATCGATCGTCTGGTCGGGGAAATGGATCAATATCTGCGCTACCAGGGCCTGACCCTGGAGAAATTCGCCGAGCTGGCCGGCAAGACAATCGAGGAGATCCGCGAAGAAAAGAGGGGGGAGGCGGAGAAGAGAACCAAAGCCAACCTCGTACTTGATGCGGTGGTTAAAAAAGAAGGATTCACTGTCGATGACAGCGAAATAGATGCAAAGATTGCCGAGCTGGCCGAGAGTTATCATGATCAGCCGGATCGGATCAAGGAGATATTTGAGAAGCAGGGGCGGATCCCGCTGATGAAAGAAGAGCTCCGTGTCCGCAAGGCAGTTGACCTGCTGGTCCGGGAAGCCAGGATCAAAAAAATTGAAAAGGCGGAATGAAAAGGAGGCCTTTTTTAAATGAGTATTCTTGTCCCCATGGTTGTGGAACAGAGCAGCCGCGGCGAAAGAGCCTATGATATCTATTCGAGACTGCTTAAAGACAGGATTATCTTTGTGGGCAGCCCGATTGACGATCATGTTGCCAACCTGGTCGTCGCCCAGATGCTTTTTTTGGAATCTGAAGATCCGGATAAAGATATTAATCTCTATATCAACTCACCCGGCGGAGCAGTTTATGCCGGAATGGCAATATATGATACGATGCAGTATATCAAGCCGCCGGTATCCACGATTTGCGTCGGCCTGGCGGCCAGTTTTGGCGCCGTGCTTTTGGCAGCCGGGGCCAAGGGAAAGAGGTTTACCCTGC
>CAZPET010000305.1:0-2452 GCA_964585625.1 uncultured Syntrophomonadaceae bacterium | reverse complement strand
CATTTACTTGCAGTTTCAGGATTGCATATAGGGCTGGTCGCGGCGCTGATTTTGGGGCTGTGGCGCATGCTCGGCCTGCGGGGAAAGCTGCCGCTTTTCATGGCCATTATTTTAATTTTCGGTTACGCCTACCTGACCGGGATGCGTCCCTCGGCGCTGCGGGCGGCGGTAATGATCTCTTTTACCCTGGGAGCCCTGCTCCTTGATCGGGAGAGGGATCTGCCCACCGCGGTGGCCCTGGCCGCTCTGATCACCCTGGTACTGAATCCGCTCTACCTTTTCACCATCGGTTTTCAGCTCTCTTACGCCGCCACCCTGGCGATAATATACATGCAGCCGCCCCTTGCCGAAGTATCATCAAAATTGGGACTGCCCAGGTTTCTTCGTTCGATCCTTTCAGTGACGCTGGCGGCGCAGATCGGGGTGCTGCCGCTTTGCGCCTATTATTTTCAGCATATTCCGGTGGGGGCGCTGTTGTTTAACCTGATTTTGCTGCCGCTGATGTCACCGGTGGTGGGGCTGGGCCTGGGCGGAGCGCTGATCGGGCTTGTTTTTAAGCCCGCTGCTTCAGTATTGCTGTTTCCTTGCCGCTTGCTGCTTGAACTGGTCCTCACCATTACCGGGCTGGCCCGCTACCCGCTGTTCTACCGGCCGGTCTATCCGCCGGGAGCGGCGGGCCTGGTTCTGATTTACGGATTAATTGCTGCCTCTGCGGTTTTATATTATGGCTACCGCCGGCGCAGGCGGCAGGAGATGGATGTCCTGCCGGTTCACCCGGGTAGCGCGGATACGCCGCCGCAAAACCGCTCCTTGTTGTCATTTATAAGCCTGAATCCTCGCTTCTCCCGCAAGCTGCTCCTGTTTACCGTTCTGGGGCTTGCCATCCTGTTGTTATGGGGATTTATTTTGATCCCGCCACGTCCGTCCGGCCTGGTGGTTACCTTTCTCGATGTGGGACAGGGAGCGGCGGCCCTGGTGGAGGCGCCCTGCGGGACGAACATTATTATCGATGGAGGTGGTGATCCCCCCCACAGGGGGGATCCGGGAAGGCCGGGTGAGATGGTGCTGCTTCCTTTTTTGCGCCGGCAGGGGATTCGACATATTGATCTCGCCGTGGTCAGCCACCCCCACGAAGACCATTTCGGCGGGCTGCTGCCTCTGGTTGAAGAGATTTCCGTGAAGAAACTCCTGATTACGCCGGCGCCGGGTGAATCGCCGTATTACGACGATCTCCTGGAACGGGCCGCAGACCGGGGTATCTCTATTGAAAAAGCGGGCGCTGGCCGCTGCTGGGGATCATCCTCCGGCCTGCTTATTGAGACCCTGGGGCCTCCACAGGAGCTTTTCGAGGGAACCGGCAGCGATCTGAACAACAACTCGCTGGTCCTCAAGCTTGGCTACGGCGCGTCAAGCTTTTTATTTTGCGGCGACATTGAAGATGACGGGGTCCGAGAGCTACTCAGGCAAAAGGCTGATCTCGGGGCGGAGGTGCTTCTGATTCCCCATCACGGCGGTTTCATGGAGTTGATGCCCGAACTGCTCCGGGCGGTGCGGCCGCGGTATGCCGTCATTTCAGTAGGAACAAATTCATTTGGTCATCCCCGGCCGGAAACCCTGGCTGCCCTGGAAGAGGCCGGCGTGAAAATCTTTCGCACCGATCTGCACGGCAGTGTCATCATCCGGATGGACGGCAGCCGGCTTCAGGTGGAAACCATGCAAGAACCGGTGCTCTGTCAATAGCCTACACAGAAGCCAGCACCCCCACCCCAGCCCTCCCCCCTCAAGGGGGAGGGGGTTACTGGAAAGGGGGCATTGGGAGAGAGGGCAAGTTTATTTGAATTCCGGGGATAATATAAGAAGTCCTTCCCTAAAGGGCTTTTTCCGTTTTATTACCTGGATGAGATGGAGTGGAGCAGATGCGCATCTTGATGCTTACGTGGGAATACCCTCCCCGGGTAATCGGCGGGATTGCCCACGTTGTCAGCGAGCTTTCCCGCGCCCTGGCGCACGAGGGCAACGAAGTCGAAGTGATCACCACCCTGGAAGAAAATCTACCGGAAACAGAGAAAACCGAAGGGGTGATCATCCACCGGGTGGCGCCCTACCACGGGCGGCCGCTTAACTTTTTTGCCTGGGTCCACCAGCTGAACCTGGCCATGCTGGAGAAGGGGGTCAGCCTCTGCCGGCGGCGGCGCTTTGACCTGGTGCACGCGCACGACTGGCTGGTTGCTTACGCCGGACGGGGAATCAAGCATATTTTTCAAATTCCCCTGATCGCCTCGGTACATGCGACCGAATTTGGGCGCAACCACGGGCTGCATAACGACGAGCAGCGCTATATCGGCGAGGTGGAGTGGTTCCTGACCTACGAGGCATGGCGGGTGATCTGCAACAGCCGATACATGCGTGAAGAAATTGAAAGCGTCTTCAACCTGCCGCCGGATAAAATATC
>CAZPET010000304.1:0-2466 GCA_964585625.1 uncultured Syntrophomonadaceae bacterium | reverse complement strand
AATTGTTACAGGTTTGTCAACGCCCGGAAGCCTGATCACTGCGCGAACTGCAGCACCAGCGGGCCCGTAATCAAGATGCGGACCGTGCGTCTTCATATGAATGCCCCGGGTGCCTTTGCCGCTTAACCGGGAGATTTGACCGGTCAGTAGAAAGTCAAGGGCGTCAACAACCGCGCTTTTCCCGGTACCATTCGGCCCGTAGATCAGGAAGTTGTTTCCTTCCGGTGCGATCAACAGGTGTTTAATGCCCCGCACTTTCCAAATTTCCAGTTCCAGTATCCTCATGGCTTTTGCACCGTAGCTTTAACAGCTTCAACAATTTGAGATACCCCGACCAGCTTTCCTTCGCCGAATAACCGGCGAAGATTTTGCACTGTTTGCAGATCAAATTCATCCCGCCTGCTGATCCTGGAAAACATCTCATCGTAGATCTGTTCGATAAGGGACTTCTGGTAAAAGAGATCGTCGCTCATCTTAAGGGACCTCCTTTAGCGCTCAATTACTGCCGCGACAAGCTTGTAATGGCAACCCTCAAATGCTTCACCCAGGCTGATTGTAAACCAGCAATCACACCGCAGGGGATAATCACCGTCATTGCAGTGGGAGTAACGGCTTTCCCATTCCGGGTCAGTGACCACCAGATTGTATAAAACATCGTTATAATAAAACAAAGCTCTCAACTGAGGTCTATTTACGGAGCTTACTGTTTTTTGAAAGATTACCCCTTCAGGTTTAATCAGCATCAACGAGTGGGAGATTTCCATTTGCTCGCACCTGTCTTTGGTGAGCCGATCATTTTGATCAAAAATTATATACCTTTCATTGAAGCAATACCCCGGTAACAATTTTTGATCAAAAACACCAAACTTGGACCAGTAAATATCTTCATCAACAATCCAGTTTTCAGGTTGGTAATAAAGGGGTTCATTTTTGATTACTGGTACCCCGACAATATCCAGCAATTTTGGATGCGATCCATCCTGGTAACGGATATCAGCCGGGCTAAGCGCGCCTCCGCCGGGTTTGACGGGTCTGATCCATTTGCCTGTGTCAGGTTCAATTCCGGCAATGCATCTTGCGCCCAGTTTTCTCGAGTTGGCCAGGACGATCAATTTCAGGATGGCCATCAATATCTACTCCGGTAATAAATATTATCGAAAGCCCGGGCAAGGGGTCTTATCTTACAGGTGTTTTATGGCTGTCCCGGGGTGTAATTTCGCATAATATTCAGCGACAAGACGTCTGTGGCAGTGTAGAGGCTGATCCTCGGAGCATAGCAGGCAAAGCGGGCTTTTTTCTTTTTTTATATCAAGTATTTGATACAGATCTTTCGCCGATAACTGTTCCAGAAAAATATGTTCATATTCTTCCCAGGCAATCTCTTTATGTTTGAATTTCTTCAGCAATTCCTGCGAAGGCGCCAGCCCGGGTATGTGTGCATAGTCAATGTCGACTAACTCCAATATGTAATCGAGGTCGTCTTTCTTGGCAAAGCCGGCCAGCTGGGAGGTGTTCTGCAAACGAATATCGATCACCTTCTTGATCTTCGCCGCCCTCAATCTTTCAATGAATTCCCGAAGACTCTTTTGGGAGAAGCCAATGGTGTAGATTACCAATAGAAGCACCTCACTGCGTCAAAAGTTCATCCAGCGTCAGCTGCCTTGATTCAGGCGCCGGAGACCGGTCTACGGCCGTTGCGGGCTCGTAGACTTCAACGGGAGCCCCCTGTTCTTGAAGAACCCTGGCCACGATTGACCGGTGACAGTAGCCGGCATTTCTGCAGAAGCAAAAAAGGACAATCGTTTTCCCGGATTTAGCCAGGGCAATTAATTTATTGATCATAACCCGGCTTAGCTCTTTCGTGAATTGAGCTTTGTAGAGAGACCACCATTCTTCCGGGTCTGTATCTTTCCATTGCTTTATATATTTATGGAACAGGTTATCACCGGGTGCCAGGGCTCTTACTCTTACGGTTCCACTGATATCCGCTCCGCCCCTCATGATCTGCCATATTTCATCGCACGGCAGATCATTGATATGCGAAACACCGGTGACAATAATGCGGCCGGTTTTGCGGCGAAGGTTCCCTTCCTGCAGGGATTGAGCAGATGAGTCTGTTCTCTGTTCAGCATCCATTACTTATGAGCACCTGCCATCCTCACTGTCCTATTTAGCAACGGGCCGTGGATGTTATCAGAAACTTTAAAAATATTATAACACAGAAAAGGACAGTTCACACCCTTACAAAGCTTTGTCGCTGTTCTTTTCCTTTCGTGACATGAGCTGCCCTGCAAATTCAATTGATTAAGTAACCGATATTAAAAATAATGTGAAAGTTGGCAGGATCTTGCTACTTTGATGACGTATTATTTATAAAGTACCCGATTTACTCCACCATTTAACTTGTTTGCGCGAAACCTGGGTCTTTCTTTAACAGGGGCCATGTTGGTATAAATTTCAAAGGAG
>CAZPET010000303.1:0-2477 GCA_964585625.1 uncultured Syntrophomonadaceae bacterium | reverse complement strand
CGGTCATCCGGTCACCCGCCTCGAGCTGGTGCAGCGCCGAGGTGACCTTGCCGGCCTTCATCACTGAAAACCGTAAGAAACCCTCTTCCGTAGGCGAGGAGGAGATGGAGATCATGCTCTCGCCCACGCCGAGCACCCCGATCATGGCGCACTGGCCCGGGCGGTGGCTCCAGCTCTCGCGGACGTCCGGATCGTCAAGAACCACCTTGAAAGTCTTGATGCAGCGCTCTCCGCCGGTTTCATACCAGGTCTCCTCTACCGTCGCGGTATAGGGAATGTAAGGATTGTCGTGATTTTTCATGGCGCCGCCTTCACCTGCCTTAGAATGTCGATGAGGTCGATATTGACCGGGCAGAGGGTGGAGCACCGCCCGCAGCCGACGCAGGCGATCACCCCGAACTTATCGACAAAATATGAGTATTTATGGTTAATCCGGTTCCGCGTCCGCTCACGGCGGGTCGGACGGGGGTTGTGCCCCGAAGTGTGCTTCGTGTACTCGGCAAACATGCAGGAATCCCACATCCGGCAGCGCCGTCCCGCGGCGCCTTCCACCTCATCCTGGATATCGAAGCAGTGACAGGTGGGGCAGAGATAGGTGCAGACCCCGCAGCCCAGGCAGGCAGCAGAGACCCTCTGCCAGAGCGGATCCTCCCACAAATCGGGCAGCGCCTCCGGAATCCCCTCCGGATCGACGCTGCGCCTGATTTTTGCGGCAGCCTCCTGCGCTGCCTGCTCCTTCTGCCGGACAGCATCGGCACCGGCCTCTTCGAGAAGATCTTTGAGCTCTTCGAGCAGCGCTTTCCCTTTCCCAGTCACCGCTTCCAGGAGGTAGCTCTCTCCGAGATCAACCATCAGGATATCGAGCCCCTCCGAGGAAGCCGGTCCTCCGCCTACCGACGGGCAGAAGCAGTTCAAGCCCGGCTCATTGCAGGCCAGGCCGATCAGGGTGGTCAGTTCACGGCGCTTCAGGTAATAGGGATCTTCGAAATCCCAGCGGAAGAGCTTCTCCACCAGCGCCATCGCGCGGGCGTCACAGGGGCGCACCCCCAGCAGGATCATCTCTTCATCGAGGCCGGGAAGCTCCAGATCTGCCTGATCCTGCGAAAACCGGTAGAGTGTCTCCGTCTGGGGAAAAAGCAGCGCCTTGGGGGGCACCGTGGTGTTATCATTATCGAGGTGCACCGTTTCGCCCTCCGTTACGGGAGCGAATTTCTTCATCCCGCCCTGCACCGCCGGCGCCCAGAGGTTTTTGCCGGAAAGTTTCCCGGTAAACTCGGACCATTTATCCTTATGCAACAGCATTGCTGACATTTAGCTCTCACCCACCTCTACAATATAAATTCCTCTGGGTCTTCAGGCTTGTACCCGGCCTGGAACGGTTCAGCCTCCGGATCGAGCCCCGGTTCAAACCCGTATTCTTCACGCACCGTTTGGGCAAGCTTCCGGTTCAACTTGCCCAGGGGAATACCGGCCGGGCAGACCCGCTCGCACTCGCCGCATTCGATGCAGCGTCCGGCAAGATGAAAAGCCCGGGCCAGGTGAAACGCGGTATTCTCGGAAAAGTTTACGGCGCGGTTGACCCAGGTCGGGTCGAGGCGGTCGAGGATGCAGTCCTCGCAGTAGCACAGGGGGCAGGCATTCCGGCAGGAATAGCAGCGGATGCATTTTGAGAATTGCTCCTCCCAGTAGGCCCACCGTTCCGGTGTGCTTTTCGTTTCAATTTCGGCCACGCCGTTATCCGTCTCCGGCGCCCACGGCTGCACCGGTTCTCCGATGGTGATATCGCTGATCACCGGGTTGGGGTGGCGGCAGAGACGGCATTTTTCCGCCAGCACCTCCGCGCGGGGCACGGTAGTTTCCTGACCATTGTTGACCAGCAGAAAATCCTCCCCGTTCCACTTTAATTCGGCAGGGGCTTCTGTTTCAGGATATTTCTCCGCAAGCAGTTTCCGGTCAACCATTCCCGGGCAGGGCAGGCCGACCACAACAACCTGGTCGCGCTTGATCCCTTTTTCTACCAGCAGCTGGTTAACCGCCCGGCTGTCGCAGCCCTTGACCAGCAGGGCAATTTTGCGCTGATCGGGCTCCTGTCCCCGGGGAACCGGCAGCTTCTCGACCAGGGTAAGATAAGTGGCCAGGTTGGAGATGCAGAGGGGTGAGAAGATCAGCTCTTCGACCCCGGCGGCGTCTTCAATAAAGCAGGGCGCCACGCGGTAGCCGAAAGTGCCCCGGCGCCAGCCGATGAGATACCTGACATCGTCCCGGGAGACAATCCCGGCCGCAGCTTCACGTAATTTATTTAGATCCATCAATTTCCCCTCCTCACCAGCCGATTTGCCGGCGCCTGAACTGGTCGAACGGCCCGGCGGCCCTGGCATCTTCCACTGCTTTTTCCACGACTTCTTTCCACTTGTGACCTTCCGATGCGGAGACCCAGCTCATGTTGAAGCGGCGCGGGTCCACGCCGATAAATTCAA
>CAZPET010000302.1:0-2485 GCA_964585625.1 uncultured Syntrophomonadaceae bacterium | reverse complement strand
TTACACCCTCGGCATTCAGCTGGGCGAGAAGCTAAATGCGCCGATCTGCGTCGAATACAGCAACGAGCTGCTGCAGCAGATCCGGGAAGTGATTCCCGAGATCTTCGAGCGGATCCAGGCCGCATTCCAAAGCGGCCGCCTCTACCCGATTTACGGCCATGCTCACCACACTCACGTCTC
Source organism: uncultured Syntrophomonadaceae bacterium (assembly GCA_964585625.1). Lineage (GTDB taxonomy): Bacteria > Bacillota > Dethiobacteria > DTU022 > DTU022 > JAAZIN01. Next base: position 2,305 of record CAZPET010000302.1, on the reverse strand, counting down.
CCTGCTCAAGGAAGAGGAGATTACCCAGGAAATAGTCTGGAATATGCAGTATCTGCATCATTACATGTCGGTGCCGCATCCCAAATATAAGGGTTATTTTTCGCCGGAAGCCTCCTACAGCATCGATAAGATGGAGGGCGCCGCGGCGGCGAATATCGACTATATCATCTTTCCGCATCTTCAGGAAAAGAAGGCCCCTTTTGAGCTGGTCGGTCCGGGCGATTATCTCTACAAACCTTTCTGGGTGAAAAGCCCCCGCCGCAGCATTCTCGCCTTTCCCCGCAATTTTCCGATCTCGCAGGAGATCTGGCGGCCGATTACCCGCATGAAAAGAGACGAGGTCAAGAACCAGGGCTACAAGCTGGGCGATTACCCGGTATTCTTCAATGAATATTTAAGCGGCCAGAGCGAACCGTTCCCCATCAGCATGGAAGAAGGGGTGGCGCTCTACCGGGAGGTCCTGCGGCAGGAGCTGAACCAGGCCCCCCCGGACGCCGTGCTTCTCTATATCCAGGACCTCGAGCTGATGGATTTCGGGGATGTGGCCATTGAGATCATGGCCCGTGCCTGGCAGAGCCTGCTTGTGGAAGATCGCGAAATTTACCGGGTTCATTTCGTTACCCCGGAACAGTATATCGATGAGATATTGAAAGTAGAGGGCTTTGAGCAGCTCCCCGAGGTGAAGTTCCGGCAGATCTGCTGGGCCCCGGAGATCCGCCTGGTCCTGCGGGCGGACGGGCATTATCCCCCCCTCGGTGTGAACGGAGTGGGCCGCTATACCATTGAAAAAAACGGCCTCTACCGGAACCCGCTCATCTTTTGGGAGAACGGTAAATACTTCTGCGGCATCTGCGACACCCTGGTGGAGAACTTCAAGGTTACCGCAGATATACCGGTAGATGCCGGAAGACTCTGCGAAACAGGTTATGACCTGGCCCGCGAGGATCTCGATACCCAGATCGTGCTCTACAGGCGGTTGATGAAACGGGCCTGCAACTGGGGGTGGCGGCCCACCGAAGGCCGCCAGAAGCGTCCCTGCCTTGACGCCTACCTGCTCTGTGCGGCCCTGTTAAAGAAAATTGACCAGTGCCCCGACCTCTTTATTCTCTGCCGTGAACTGAAGCCGCTTGATTCCAGGCAGATTGCCGGCCTCATCGAGACGCTCAAGGTCTTCATCGACAACCGGGTTAATTACCTGCGCTTCGGCCTGGAGAGATATATGGCCGAACAGGGAGGCGAATTTAGCGGGGCCTACCGGGCCATCGAAGAGGTGGAGCGGTGGAGAAGGGTGGCCGTGCAGAAAGCAAAAGAGCTTTACAGCGTCAACCGCAATCAAAATATGACTGCGATCACCAGGATGAAGCAGCTGCTCTCGCTGATGCAGGAATATTGCCAGGCGCTCTTCATGGCTACGGAGTACCTGCAAAAGGTCTGGGGAGAGCTGCCCGATGTCGATTACATGGTCGACCGGATGTATGAATACCTCTACGAACTCTACCCGCCACTTTTTCCGGAGATGATCAACCGTATCGACGCCATGTCTGAAGGCGACGTGGAGCGCTACTTCGCCGCCCTGGAGCCGGACGAATCCCGCGAACCATCCTTCGCCCGCGTAACCCCGTGAGTGAGTCAAGGGGACGGTGACTTTGACTCAATTCCTATGAAATCGCCAAAGGGTTGATTCTGATTTTGTATTTCATGTTCAGACCTCCAGTAATTTCTTGAGGTCGTCAAGCGATTTCCATTCCTCTCCTGTTTTAATTGCATCCTCTGCCTCAGAAAGCTTGGACAAGAGCAAAGACGGATCTACTCAGTTAAAAGAGGATGGGACCCGGTTAGCTTTCGAAAATGAGAAATTGCCCCGGTAAAAGGGGGCGCTCATTTACGGTCACGCCTGGTTTTGCCTCCACCGTCACGGTGCTCCCGAATTCTTTCGCCATATTCTCCCGGCCGCCGTAGCGCGGCTCTTCCGAGTTGAAGATCTCAATGCCCGGCGGATGCGGCACGGTTAAGGTGCTGCGCCCCAGGTTGGCTAAAGCTTTAACTATCCTTCCATAGCCCCGGCGGGTGATCTTTACCAGCCGCGATGCCGGGTCCACCTTGACCGCGGCTCCCCTCTTGTCCGGCGCTTTCAAAGCCGGGTGCTCCCGGCGCAGGGCGATGAGATCCCGGTAATAGTTGAAGATCTGTTCCTGGTGCGGCCGCCACTTTTCGCGGAGGGTTAACCTGGAGGCAAAAAAGGTGGCATCGTCTTCGGGATTGGGAATGTCCCGCCATCCGAAGGAGGCGAACTCCTCCCGCCGCC
>CAZPET010000301.1:0-2509 GCA_964585625.1 uncultured Syntrophomonadaceae bacterium | reverse complement strand
TTACCCCTGCTTAAGCCCCGTTCATCGGTGCCCAGAAGGAGGTAACAGCAGTCGTAGACAAGGCTTTTCTCCGTGCCATCTGGATAACGGTAGATAAGCGTCCGTCCGTTCCCGTCATGCTCCAAGGCGGTGGTATGGCCAAGCTCGTCAGTCACGGCGGTAAGCATATAACCGTGCTCATCGTAGCTGGAAGCGGTGCTGCCGCCCCCGGGCCAGGTAATGGCGGTGATATTGCCATAGCGGTCATAATCATAACCTGTCTTCTGGCCATCAAATCCGGTTATGCCAACAGGCAAACCACGGCTGTCGTAACTGATGGCAAGGCTGCGCCCGGCGGGGGAGGTGATCCCGACCAGGCTGTTCTTGTCGTTATAGCTATAACACCAGCTCCCGCCCAGCGGGTCGGTAACCTGCAGGAGATTGCCGTTATGATCGTAGGCGAAAGAGACCCCCTGCCCACAGGGATCGATCTCTTTTACCAGGCGGCCGGCTCCATCATACTCCCAGCGGGTCACGCCGCCGTTGCGGTCGAGGTAGCTCACCGGCAGCCCGCCCTGGTATTCGAAAACCGCCGCCTGGCCAAGGGGGTTGATCACGGCCTCTGTCAATCCGGCGCTGCTCTGAAAGATAGTTTTGTTTCCTTCGGGATCGGTTGCCTCTACCCGGCGGGGAGAATTCGACAGTAATTCGTAGCGGGTGGTGTTCCCATTGGCGTCGGTAAAGGAATGCAGCAGTTTCTGATTTCCCGCCTGGCGGTAAGAGAAGGCAACCGTCCGCTTGCTCCTACCGGTTACCATCCGGGTCAGGGCCTGCGTGCTGTCGTATTCATAGTCAACGCTTATGCCCATCAGGTCTTCGGTGTGAGCCAGGCGGCCCTGTCCGTCATAGCTGAAGGAGGCCCGCCTGCCGTCGGGCAGGGCGAAGGAAGTGCAGAGGTTGCGCTTGTTGAAGGTAAAGCGGATCACCCGTCCGGCCCCATCGGTGATCGATTTCAGGTTGCCCTGCCGGCTGTAGTCCAGCTTGACAATATTTCCGTAATAGTCAACGATGGCCGTGAGCCTACCCAGGCTGGTGCCGGGCACCCGGTCGAAGCGATAGTAGATGGGGCTGCCTTTTTCAAGGTAAAGCCAGTAGTCTCCGCAGGCGATGAGCCGGTGGGAGATTCCGGCGGGCGGCCTCGCTTCGGCGGGCTGCTCCGCGCTCCCGCCTGCCGCAGCGGTAAAAGTAAAGACCTGCCCCGAGCCCTTGCGCACGCAGACTTTCTCACCTTTTTGCTCCAGCAGCCATTCATAGGAGAAACTCCAGCCGCCAAAGATGCCGCCGGCAGGGGAAGCGCTGTTATAGGTCAATACCAGGTTTACCTCCGGGCCCAGTCCGCGGTTGACGAAAACCATGTCCTGCACGATCAGATTCAAAGTGGCGGTATTTATGTAATAGCGGGGCAAACCGTAGCGAACACAATCCCCCGGGCCTTTGCCGCCTTGAAAACTGGTATACGGGTTATCAGAAGGCCCGCCGAAACCGGCTTCGGGCGGCGGAGAGTAATCATCCGCAGGTTCCCTTTCCTTTTTTTCTGACGAGGACTTTTCCGTTTCCTGAGCGGGATCCAGGCCATCCATGGTGCCGGTTTCAATGGCTGCGGCTCCACCTGGTGCACCCGCGGCCATGCCAGCCGCGGAACCGCCTGCTCCACCCAAAACGGCGGCAAGAGCAGCGATAATCGAGATAACAGACGTGGCCAGCGGCCCCGCGTGCTTCTCCCACGGGTTCTCACAGTCACATGGAATATCACCCCAGTTCCAGTCATAGTCACCCGGGGCTTCATCCCCCGGCGCCGGTTCAGGTTCACCCTCCTGCCCCGGCCCGGTCAGCACGGGGGTTTCATCTTCAACTGACGGTTCTTCTCCCGCAACCGGAAGGGCCTCTTTGCGCGCTGACCACGTATACTCGAGCCTGCCGGAGACATCTTTAATCTGGAGAACCCATTCACCGTCTATGATGATCCAGTTTGCGTCCCTTTTCACCGTACCCCTAAACGAATTATTGTATCCTCCCTGCACCTCTCCGCTTATAATGCCATCCCAGTAATTTATGGGGACAGTCATGCCATAGAACTTAGCCGTCCCCGTACCATCCTCTTCGATGATTAGGGATAAGGTCTTATGCTCGCGAGCCATGCCACCCGGTGTTGTATCCACTACCAACACAGCCTCCCCGCTCCAGGTGCCCGCGATCTCTTTGGCGGTAACGGGGCGCTCTGCCTTTGCCGTAACAGGCAGCAGACATAACATGGCAAGAAAAACCGTAGACGTCGCAAAAATTCTCTTCGTCATATTCATACTGCCGGCGCCTCCTTTTGGGGTTTTACTACAATGCCTAAAATTAACCCCACAACAAACAACAGCGCACCCACCGTATAGGGCAGGTAAGGCAGCGGCATTGCGGTAAGTGCGATGCCCAATGCACTTCCCGCAGCATAGCCCGCTATTACGCGGTTGACGGTCACCTC
>CAZPET010000300.1:0-2529 GCA_964585625.1 uncultured Syntrophomonadaceae bacterium | reverse complement strand
TACCCCCGGCTTTGGAAGAGATGGCCCTGGAAGAGCCGGAAATTATCCGTCAGGGCGGTCGCTTCGGGGTCAGGCTGCGGGCCAGCGCCCCCTCTCTGCATATCGTCAGGGTGGATGTCAATTCAGAGATCGCCCCGGTAGTGGGCTCCGAACGGCAGAGCGAGGAGCTGGTTAATTATCTTCTCGAAGAATTTGAAGAAAATCCTGAAAAACTCTGGGAATCGCAGATCTTCGGTAAATCCCTCCATGAACTGGTTCAGGACGGCATTACCGGCAAGCTGGGGAACATGCCGCCAAATGCTCAGGAGAAGCTTCAGGAGACCCTGGAAAAGATCATCAACGAGGGGAGCGGCGGCCTGATCGCCATCATCCTTTAGAAGATAACAGCGCCCGGGTGTATACAGATAAAAGTTTTTATTTCATACCCCTTTTCAGAGGGGTATTTTGTTTGCCGTGCAGGAAAAATCAAAGAGTTCAGCGAAAGCTAGGGCAGTGAACGAATAAAGCGGGGGAAAAAGATGATCACCAAGGAGCTTCTCGAGCTGCTTTTCGAAGCGGCCAGCATTCAGCGCTGGAACGACCACAACCGGCCCGAACACTTTACCGAACTGGACAAGCAGGCGCACAAGATGATTTACGCCTACGTGCTCGGCCGGTTCGAAGAGACCGACCGCGGCGCCGCGGTGGACTGGTGTGCCCTGATCGAAGGCTTTCTCTTTGAGTATCTGCACCGCATCGTCCTCACCGATATCAAGCCGCCGGTCTTTCACCGGCTCATGGCCGAGAAAGGGGCGCAGCTGAATGAATGGGTTCTCGAGAAGCTGCGCGATCAGCTGGCCCCGCTGGAAGGCGGATTTTTCGAGAGGATGGAAAGCTGCCTGCGCAGCAGTGAAAAAAATTCGCTGGAGGAGAAGATCCTCCGGGCGGCGCATTACCTGGCCACCAACTGGGAATTCAAGCTGATCTACCATCTCAATGCGGGAATTTACGGCCTCGAAGAGACCAGGCGCGATATCGAGAACCAGCTTGAAGAGCACTACGATCTGGCCGGGGTGCAGAAGCTGAACCTGAACAAGAAAACCGGCCATTTTCTGGACATGGTCGGGCAGCTCCGTTTCCAGCAGAGGTGGGCCCAGTCGCCCCGCCTGCCGAAAACATCGGTGCTGGGGCATATGCTCATCGTGGCGGCGCTCTCCTACTTCTGTTCGCTGGAGATAGGGGCGGTAGCGCAGCGAAAGAAGCATAACTTCCTGGGCGGCCTCTTCCACGACCTGCCCGAGGTGCTGACCCGCGATATCATCTCGCCGGTGAAGCGCTCTGTCGAAGGTCTTGAAGAGCTGGTCAAGGAGATCGAGCAGCGGCAGATGGAGGAGCGGATCTACCCCCTGCTGCCGGCCTCCTGGCACCGCGAGATCAAATACTTTACCGAAGATGAATTTACCGGCAAGATCATCGAGGACGGCCTGGTTCAATTCGTCTCCTCAGATGAGATCAATGAACACTACAATGAAGATCGCTACGCCCCGCTGGACGGCGAGATCATCCGGGCCTGCGATCAGCTGGCAGCCTGCATGGAGACATACCTCTCCATCTCGTACGGCATCAAATCGCCCCACCTGGAGGAGGCCAACCGCCAGCTTCACGACATCTACCGGGGCCGCGTCGTGGCGGGGATCGATTTCAGCCGCCTCTTCGGTTTTTTCTCCATCTGACAGAAAATTGCCCCGGCAATACCCTGCGCCGGGGCTGAATCACATATGGGTATATATCCTGCCCGGGCCGCGGCCTGCTGTTTCTCCTATTTCAACTCCTCTTTTGAAGAGGATCCGGTTCTCCGGTGCACCCCTGATTCCCTCTCCCCTTGGGGGAGAGGGTTAGGGAGAGGGGGAAGGTTAACCGATCATAGCTGCCGCCTGCCGGCGCGGTAAGCTTTGAAGTCATGCCGGTGCTTGAGGATGATCAATGCGGCAACCGCAACCCCGCCCAGCATCCAGAGCCAATTGCGGTGAAGCAGCCAGAAGACCACCGGCAGCGCAGCCACACCAACCCCGGCCCCGGTATTGGCATCCCGCAGCAGCAGGGCGGCCAGGGCCACGATCAGAAGCATGATCCCCGCGGCCGGCGGAGAGAGCACCACCGTTCCGCCCAGCCCCGCGGCGAGACCCTTGCCCCCCTGGAAGCCGAGGAAGGGGTTGTAGTTGTGGCCCAGGATCACGCAGAATAGGGCCAGCAGCGGCACCGCGCCCTCCCCGGCCAGGACCGATGCCAGGTAAACCGCAAGCGCGCCTTTGCTGAAATCGAAGAGCAGGGTCAGCAAACCCGGCAGCTTCCCGGCAGACTTGAAAGTATTGACTCCGCCGACATTGCCCGAACCGAGACGGCGGATATCGCCCCCGCCGAATAACTTTGTAAAAACATAGCCCGCAGGAAAAGTCCCCAGCAGGCAGGCCAGAAGCGCAGCTGCTGCTGTTTTCAATTAAACCACCACCGCTCATGTTCTCGTGATCACATCGCCGTTCTTGTCATCCT
>CAZPET010000299.1:0-2539 GCA_964585625.1 uncultured Syntrophomonadaceae bacterium | reverse complement strand
ATGGCCATCGGCGCCTGCAGCTGGCTGCCCTGGCCCAGGCCGAACGAGAGCGGCACCAGGCCCAGGATGGTGGTCAGCGTGGTCATCAGGATCGGCCGCAGCCGGGAGGTCGCGCCGGTGACGATCGCCTCCCGCAGGGGCAGGCCGTGAATGCGGCGCAGCTGGTTGATGAAGTCAACCATGATGATCCCGCTGTTGACCAGGATCCCCACCAGGACCACACCCCCGATCAACGCCGGTATGCTCAAACCATGCCCGGTTATCATCAGGGCGATCACCGAACCGGAGAGGGCCAGGGGCAGGCTGCTGATGATGATGAACGGGTGCAGAAAAGATTCAAACTGGGCCGCCATCACCAGGTAGACCAGGAAAGCGGCGACCACCAGCACCAGGTAGAGCTCATCGTATACTTCGCTCATCTGGCTCGAGGTGGCCTCGCTGACATGGTAGCCCGGGGGCATCTCGATATCTTTGATCGCCTCCCGGACCGCCTTGTTGGCATTGCTCAGGCTGATCCCGTGCAGTTGGGCCTGGATTCTGCCGATAACCTGCTGATTTTCCCGGGCGATATTGAGCGGCCCCACTGATTCCTCAATGGTGGCGATATCCCCCAGGCGCAGGTATGAGCCTGTCGCCGTGTAGAAACCGAGATTCTCCAGGTCCTCGATGGTCTGCAGGTCGCCTTTCCGGTAGCCGAGGATCAGCTCGAATATCCCTTCACCTGTCTCCAGCCGGGCCACGGAAATGCCGTCTACCGCCTGGTAGAGCATCATCCCCACTTGATAGGCGGTGGTCCCTTTGCGCAGGGCCTTGATCTGATCTACCTTCACATGTACTTCCGGGATTGCCTCTTCCGTGGCGCTGCGCACATCGGTAAGGCCGGGCAGCTCTTTTATTTTCGCCAGGATCTCCTCGGAAAGCCCGGCCACTTTATCCTGATCCGGTCCCTGGATGATGAACTCCAGCCCCATGCTGAGCCCGGTAGCATCCATGATCGATTCCCGCTTGAAACTGAGTTCCGCTTCACCGGGCAGCGCCGTCCCGGCCTTCTCCTTGACCGTGGCGATCATCTGCTCTATTTCGGAAGTATGGTCCGAAGCCACCTGCGCCCTGATCTTGGCGCGGTTGGCCACCCCCGATTCGATGGCGATGCCGAAAAGCTGCTGCTCCCCGATCTGCGTAGCAAAATAATCGACCCCTTCGAGCCGATCAATGATTTTTTCCAGCTCTGCCGTGCAGGAATCGGTCTTCTCCAGGGGCGTTCCCGGCGGCAGGATCAGCTCTACGGAAAAAGCCGATTCTTCCGGAGTGGGGAAGAGGTCGGAGTCAAGAAACGGAATGAAGATCGCGCCTAGGGCCACCGCCGCCGCGCCGATACCCATGGCCGCCCAGGGATGCTGCAGAACCCACTCCAGCAGATTGCGGTAGCGGGAAGGGCCCGCCTTCACCGGCGCCGCGCCGCCGCCCCGCTGCAGAAAGCGCGAGGCCAGCATCGGGATCACGGTCAGCGCCACCACCAGCGAGGCAAAAAGGGCGCAGCTTACCGTCAGGGCGAAATCGCGGAAAAGCTCGCCGGCCAGCCCGCTCAGGAAGACCACCGGGAAGAAGACGCTGATCGTGGTCAGGGTCGAGGCGAAGATTGCCCCGGCCACCTCGTTGCTCCCTTTTACCGCTGCCTCGAAGGGAGCGGAGCCCAACTGCAGGTGCCGGTAAATATTTTCACTGACCACGATGGAGTTATCCACCAGCATTCCGGCGGCCAGGGCCAGGGCGCCCAGGGTCATCAGGTTTATGGAAAGGCCCGAGAAATAGAGCAGGGCGAATGCCGAGATCACGGCCACCGGTATGGTCAGGCCGATCACCAGGATCGTCCGCCAGTTTCTCAAGAAGAGCAGCAGCACGGCCACGGCGAGAAGCGAGCCCAGCAACAGAGAGCGGGCCAGGTCCACCAGGGCGCTCTCGATCTCCTTGGCCTGGTCGAAGGTGTAGTTAAAGCTCAAGTTGTAGTCCAGATCGTTAAACTCCGCGGCCAGTTCATCAAGGGTCCGGCGCACCTGGCGCGAAACCACCACCGTGTTGGCTTCGCCTTCCTTCTGCAGGTAGAAGCCGATGCTCGGCTGCCGGTTGATCCGGCTGACCGCGGTGGCCTCGTGCAGGTCTATCTTGACTTCGGCAATCTCGTTCAACCTGATCGGGATCAGGGGGAATTCATCTTCCGGTATCGCCGGACCGCCCCCGGCCCCTGCCGAAGAGAGGATCATGGCCATGGACATATCGACAATGGCCTTCTCCAGCTGCCGCGACGTCTTATCCAGCTCATCCTTGATCTTGCCTTCCAGCCCCTTGAGTTGCTCTCTCCAGGCTGCAAAGTCGGGGATGGTGGCCAGGTGCGTATCCCCGATCTCTTCCAGGTCCGGGACCTCTCCCGGCGGCAGGGTCACGATGATCCTGCCGCCTTCGCTCGCCACAGGCCACTCGTCCGGGAGCGCCCCGGCAATCTGCTCACGGTCAATGCCGTCTTGTTCCAGCGATGCGGGCT
>CAZPET010000298.1:0-2544 GCA_964585625.1 uncultured Syntrophomonadaceae bacterium | reverse complement strand
TTTGTTAGCTCGGAGAGCCATGCCGGGTCGTCTTTGGATCTGGTTCACCCCCAGTTTTACCGTGCTTTCGGGCTGGAGCTGCAGCCGCTGCGTCTCTCTGCCATTCCCGAATCAGTCAAGCTGGTTTTTTGTGCCCTGCCGCACGGCCGTCCGGCTAAACTGGTTCCCGATCTTCTGGCGGCCGGTAAACGGGTTATTGATTTGAGCGCCGATTTTCGCCTGCGCGACCCCGCGCTTTACGAAACCTGGTACGGCCGCACCCATCCCGCACCGGGGCTGCTGGACAAAGCAATCTACGGGCTGCCCGAAATTAACCGGGAGACTATCTCCGGGGCGGCGCTGATCGCCAACCCCGGTTGTTATCCCACGTCAGTGATCCTGGCCCTGGCTCCCCTGGCTGGCAGCGGACTAATCGATTGGCACAGTGTAGTTATCGACTCGAAGAGCGGGGTATCCGGGGCCGGGCGCACTCCGCGGCAGCCGTTTCATTTTCCCGAATGCACCGAGAATTTAAAGGCTTACCGTGTCGCCGATCATCAGCATACTCCGGAGATAGAGCAGTTATTGAGCCATTTAAGCGGCGACGCGGTGACGATCACCTTTACGCCCCACCTGGTCCCTATGGTCAGGGGTATTTTAAGCACGATTTACCTGCGCTTGAATCGTGACTTTACTCCGGAGCAGCTCGATGCGGTCTACCGGCAGTTTTATGACGGACATCCTTTCGTCAGGGTTTTGCCGCCGCCGCGTCTCCCCGAAACAAGGTTGGTCCGGGGCAGTAATTTTTGCGACCTGGGGATACGTTTCGACCGGCGCACCGGCAGGCTGGTGATCCTATCAGTCATTGACAACCTGGTGAAAGGGGCGGCCGGGCAGGCGGTGCAAAACATGAATATCATGTGCGGCCTGCCCGAAGAGACAGGTTTAAACCAGCTGCCGCTCTGCTAACCGGTTCCAATTGCAGCAGTGATCTTAGAAGAGGTGATTTGATGAACCAAGAATTTACTTATGAGAAGATGAAAAAGGCGGGTATCACCGCAGTGCAGGGGATCAAGGCTGCTGCCGTTCATTGCGGCCTGAAAAAAAGAAGGCGCGACCTGGCCCTGATATGCAGCATGCACGAGTGTGCCGCCGCGGGGGTCTTTACCCGCAACCGGGTTCAGGCTGCTCCGGTTAAACTCTGCCGTGACGGCATTGCCGGTCCGATCCGGGCCGTGGTGGTGAACAGCGGCAACGCCAACGCCTGCACCGGTGAAGCGGGGATGCAAAGCGCCCGCAGAATGGCTGCCCTGACCGCAGTATCCCTGGGGCTTTCTCCGGCACAGGTGCTGGTCTGCTCAACCGGCGTGATCGGAAAGCAGCTGCCCATGGACCGGGTGGAAAGGGGCATCGTTAAAGCGGCTGCGGCTCTCTCCGATGAACCAAAAGCCGGCCGCGAGGCGGCCGGGGCAATTTTAACTACCGATACGGTCACCAAAGAGGTCGCCTACCGCGGCTCTCTCGGCGGGGTGACCTTCCACCTGGCCGGAATGGCCAAGGGTTCGGGGATGATCTGTCCCGACATGGCGACAATGCTGGCTTTTTTATTCACCGATCTGAGCATCTCCCGTCCGCTGCTGCAGCGTCTTTTTCAGGAGGCGGTGGACCGCACTTTTAATCTGATCACGATCGACGGCGACACCTCGACAAACGATACGGCGCTCCTTCTGGCCAACGGCGCCGCGGGCGCGCCGGAAATTACCGCCGGCAGCCATCTGTGCGGTGATTTTGCCCGACTGATCGAGGAGGCCTGCCGCGACCTGGCCTGCCAGATCGTGGCCGACGGTGAGGGTATCACCAAGGTAATCACCTTGACCCTGCGGGGGGCTCCCGACCCGCTTTCCGCCCGGACCCTGGCCCGCGCGGTGCTGAATTCCCCGCTGGTAAAAACTGCGTTTTATGGTGAAGATGCCAACTGGGGACGGATCCTGGCTGCTCTCGGCTATGCCGGTGTAGACTTTGACCCCTCCGGTGTGGATATCTTTCTCGGGCCGCTCCAGGTGGCAGCAAAAGGAGAGGCGGTGGTTTTCCGGGAAAGCGAAGCCAGGTCAATTTTGCAGCAGAAAGAGATCCCGGTTCTCGTCGACCTCAATGCCGGAAACTTTACACTGACCGCCTGGGGTTCGGATCTGAGCCACAATTATGTTTCGATAAACAGCAACTATCGCACTTGATGAAAAGGAGGACTTCATGAACGCCGAGTTTTTCGATAACCTGATTTCCAAAGCCGAAGTCCTGATAGAGGCTCTTCCCTATATGCAGGCCTTTTCGGGAAAATATTTCGTGATTAAATACGGCGGCCAGGCCATGGTCAGCGATGAGATGACAGCCTCGGCTGTTGCCGATATCGTTTTGCTGAAGCATATCGGGATCAAGCCGGTCCTGGTGCACGGCGGGGGAAAAGAAGTCAGCGCCATGATGCAGAAAATGGGCAAAAAGCCCCGCTTTGTCGGCGGCCTGCGTGTTACCGATGACGAGACGATGGAGGTGGCCGAGATGGTCCTG
>CAZPET010000297.1:0-2553 GCA_964585625.1 uncultured Syntrophomonadaceae bacterium | reverse complement strand
CTTTCGTAGATAAAAACGGCAAAGAATCGCTTAACTTTCAAATCAGTGTAACCATCTACATGACTGCGGCCATTATTCTGACGGTCCTTAGCTTTGGTATACTTTTCCTCTTACCGGTTGCCGTGTCGATAACGGCGCTGGTGTATGTTGTGATCGCTTCTGTAAAAGTTAGTAATGGGGAAGACTATTCCTATCCGCTGACGATACGGTTTATTAAATAAACCGGCGGTTTATCGCGTATCTTTAGGCCTCATACATTCCTTCTTTCAGCTTCCAGTATGAAATTGCACCGGCTCAATTGATCGCCGGCAGCGCTCCCGGCAGCATAAATACCGGTCTGCGGAATCATTCTAAAATAATACCGGAAATGCCATCACGGAAGGAGTGCTGTTGATGAATAAAGTGGTCCTGATTGAGCCCCAGTCAAAAGAAGATCATGTATACAAAACGGTGCGGATGCCTCGCCTGGGCCTGCCTCTCCTGGGAGCCCGGCTGAAGGCTGCGGGTTACCGGGTGAAGCTTTACCTGGGGACAGGTGCGTCGCTGCCCTGGTCCAAAATTGTTGATGCAGATCTGGTGGGTATCTCTACGACCACGGCGACCAGCAGTGAGGCCTACCGCATCGCCGGTTACCTGAGGTCACGCGGTCTGAGGGTTGTAATTGGAGGGATTCACGCTCACTTCATGCCTGATGAGGCGCTGGGGCATGCCGATTTCGTGGTGCGCGGTGAAGCGGATTTAACCATCGTGCCGCTGCTTCGCGCCCTGGAGGAGGGCAAGCTGCCCTGGAATGTTCCCGGAGTTTCATTCTGGAACGGTCACGAGGCGGTTCATAATCCCTGTTCTGCGGAGCCGGTGGAGATGGATCAGCTGCCGCTGCCCGACTTCTCCCTGTTTGAAGGGCAAAAACCCTTTCGCACAATCCCGGTGATGACCTCCCGGGGATGCCCCTTCAATTGCACCTTCTGCAGCGTCACCCTGATGTTCGGGCGCCGCTATCGCTTTCGCAGCACGGAAAGTGTTTTAAACGAGCTTGCCGCTTACCGGGGCCGCAGCGTATTTTTTTGCGACGATAATTTTACCGCCAACTCTGCCCGGAGCAAGGAGCTCTTTCAAGGTATGATCGACTGCAAGTCAGGGCTAAAGGGATGGGGGGCCCAGGTGCGCGTGGAAGCTTCCCGGGATCCGGAGATGCTTGAGCTGATGCGGCGCTCCGGTGGAGACATGGTCTATGTGGGGCTGGAATCGATCAACCCGGACACTCTGGCCGCGTTTAACAAACAGCAGAGCGTTGAAGATGTCGGCGAATGCGTGCGCCGCTTTCATGAATACGGGATCAGGGTGCACGGCATGTTTGTCTTCGGCGGCGAAGGCGATACGGTACAGACAATCCGCGACACGGTCGATTTTGCTCTTGATTCCCGTATTGACAGCGTGCAGTTTTTAACCCTGACCCCCTTGCCGGGGACGCCGCTCTTCCAGCAGCTGGAAGCTGAGGGGAGGCTTCTTACCAGGCAATGGGATCTCTACGACGGGCATCACGCCGTATTTCAACCCGCGCAGATGTCACCCGACCAGCTGCAAAGTGAGACCATCACCGCGTTCAAGCGTTTTTACGCCTTCCGGAACATATTCAAAAATGTTTTCGTGACCGGGTGGGAAACCTCGTTTTACCGCTCGGTGGGGTGGTACCTGGTGCGCCATTTTGAAAGAAAGAGCCGCTGGTACAACCGGGCTTTGGCGCGGCTGCAGGATGTTGATCCGAAACCCGTGCCTCTATTTTTCAGGCTGTTAAAAGCTCACCCGGAACAGCAGGGAGAAGAGAGATCTGCCTCATTGCGAATCTTTCTGGTTGAGAAAAAAGGAGTCCTCCACCTGCGCCTGCAGGGTATAATTAGCAGTTTAAATCTGCGTGAGCTGATCCGGACCGTGCGGGCGCTTCTGCCGCAGCGCTGTATCCACCTGGTGGTCAATGTCGAAGGGCTGCGTTTCGCTTCAGATAAGGTCACTGTTACCTTTACCCGCTTTCTCGAATGCCTGGGACAGAACACCCGCCGCCTGCAGGTTGTAATTTCCGGAGACGGAGAGCCGAAGAAGAACCTTTTTGCAAAGGAGCGCCGCGTGAAGCTTCCCCGCTTCGAGCTTCTTCTTAGCAAACGTTAATGGGGCGGGGCGCCGTGGGGGCAAACTTAGTTCGCCCGTGTTAAAATATTACCCCCACCCTTCTCCCTCAAGGGGGAGTGAGCACTACGTACGCAGTGTGTTTCGCCCCTGCGGGTTACAACAAAGGCGGCAGGATATCTACCCCCTTGTTAAATTTGTTGATGAAATGGTAAATGCTTGATATAATTATTTAAGAAAAATGGAGATGGAGGAAAGAAATGGCGCTAATTGATGATGCGCTGGTTAAGGATAAGCTGGCTCCCTTTTTTAAAGACAAGCCTGAGATAATGTTTGCCTACCTCTTCGGATCCCTGGCCAGAGGAACTGCAGGCAAACTAAGCGATATTGATATTGCCATATACGTTGGTCCCTTTTGTCTGCCGCAGACCG
>CAZPET010000296.1:0-2575 GCA_964585625.1 uncultured Syntrophomonadaceae bacterium | reverse complement strand
GCTACACCGGAGGGATAAAAGCCCAGGCGGGTAGGTTTCGCTCGCAGCCTACTTGTCCGGGCTTTTACAATGGGGGGTGATCCCTTAAGAAAGAGTAAAGCGGCGATTATTTTGGCAATCTAGAGCAGAACCATTTGAGGAGGTATAAAGATGGAGAAGTTTTTCAAGCTTAAAGAGAACAAAACAAACATACGCACAGAAATCATTGCCGGGATTACCACCTTTATGACCATGGCCTACATTATATTTGTCAATCCCGACATCCTTTCCACCACTGGGATGGACAAGGGGGCGGTGATGACTGCCACGATCGTCTCTGCTGGACTGACCACCATCCTGATGGGCTTACTGACCAACTACCCCTTTGCCCTGGCCAGCGGAATGGGACTGAATGCCTTCTTCGCTTTCGTGGTCGCCTCGCAGTACGGCTGGCAGGCTGCCCTGGGAGCGGTTTTCATTTCAGGGGTGATCTTTACCATCCTTGCCGTGACCCGGGCTATCGAGTATGTTGATGCCGCCGTGCCGACAACCCTGAAGCGGGCCGTGGCTGCAGGGATCGGCCTCTTTATTGCCTATATCGGGCTGCAGAGCGGCGGGATCATTGTCCCCGATGAAGCCACCCAGGTAACTTTGGGTAAACTCACCGAGCCCGGCCCCCTGCTGACGCTGATCGGCATTCTGATCATCGCCCTGCTCATGGCCCGCAAGGTGCGGGGAGCGATCTTGATCGGGATCCTGCTGACCACGGTGGTGAGCTTCTTTATGGGGATCAAGGAGCTGCCCACCGGGCTCGGAGACATCTTCGGGATGCCGGCCTCGCTGGCCCCCATCGCCGGGCAGTTGGATCTGCGAGCGGCGCTTTCAATACCCTTCTTCGTGATCTTCTCATTCATCTTTGTTGATGTTTTTGATACCATGGGGACGCTGCTTGGAACAGGGTCCAGGGCCGGTTTTCTCGATGAGAAGGGCCGGCTGCCCCGGGTCAACCGGGCCATGCTTGCCGATGCCATCGGGACCATGGGCGGCGCCCTGCTCGGCACCAGCACGGTGACCACCTACGTGGAGAGCACCGCCGGGGTCTCCGAAGGAGGCCGCACCGGGCTGACCTCCATCGTGACGGGGCTGCTCTTCTTCCTCAGCCTTTTCCTGGCGCCCCTGGCAGGCCTGGTTCCGGCGCAGGCGACGGCCCCGGCGCTGGTCATCGTCGGCGTGCTTATGGTCGGCGGGGTGATGAAGATCGATTTTGACGACTTCACCGAGGCGCTGCCGGCTTTCCTGACGATCATCTTCATGCCGCTGGCGTACAGCATTGCCGACGGTATCGCCTTCGGTTTTATCGCATACCCGGTAGTTAAGCTGGTTGCCGGGAAGTGGAAAGAGGTTCACTGGCTGGTCTACCTCCTGGCGGTGGTGGCGCTGGTTCACTTCTTCTATCCGGCTTAAGAAAGAATTGACCTGTCATCTCCCGGAATCTTCCTCCCCCTGGAGGGGGAGGGAAAACGTGATTCCTAAGATCGCGAAAGTAGAAGGGCGTGATCATATGTCTGCGCAACCGGAAGTCGGCATTGTTATGGGCAGCGATTCGGACCTGCCGGTGATGGCCGAAGCTGGTGCTGCGCTGGAGCGTTTCGGCATTATCTATGAAGCGGCCATTGCCAGTGCGCACCGCCATCCCGAGAAGGTGGCCCGCTATGCCCGGGGGGCTGCCGGAGCCGGCCTGAAGGTGATTATAGCCGGAGCAGGCGGCGCCGCCCACCTGCCCGGGGTGATCGCTTCGCTGACGACGCTGCCGGTGATCGGGGTGCCGGTGGCCACGCCTCACCTGGGCGGCTTAGATTCTTTATACGCCATTGTTCAGATGCCCCGCGGCGTGCCGGTGGCTACGATGGCGGTAAACGGAGCCTTCAACGCCGGACTGCTGGCGGTGCAGATTCTCGCCCTGGAAAACCGGGAACTGCAGGAGAAACTGGCCCGCTACCGCCAGGAGATGGCGGCGCGGGTGGAGGAGAAAGACAGCATTCTGCGGCGAACCGGTTTTCCGGGCAACTGCTCCGGCGGGGATAGCGGCCGGTGAACGGCTGCTTCCACAGGCATCAAAAACACCGTCCCTGAACAGGACGGGAAGATTATTTCAGGCAGGGGGCGCGTGCGGTGACAGCGATGAACGAAAAGCCATGGCGGCAGCTGGGGCTGACTGACGATGAATATGAGCGCATCAGGGCGGATCTGGGGCGCGAACCGAACCTGGTGGAGCTGAATATCTACAGCGTGATGTGGTCGGAGCACTGCAGCTACAAGCATTCGCGCGCGGCGCTGCGCCTGCTGCCAACCGAAGGGCCCCGCGTGCTCCAGGGGCCGGGGGAGAATGCCGGGGTGGTCGACTTGGGGGAGGGCCTGGCGGCGGCCTTCAAGATTGAAAGCCACAACCATCCTACGGCGGTGGAGCCTTTCCAGGGCGCGGCCACGGGCGCCGGGGGGATCATCCGTGACATCGTGGCCATGGGTGCGCGCCCTGTGGCACTGCTTGGCTCGCTGCGCTTCGGACCGCTGGAGGACCGGCGCAGCCGCTATCTCT
>CAZPET010000295.1:0-2576 GCA_964585625.1 uncultured Syntrophomonadaceae bacterium | reverse complement strand
CAAAGGATTCATCCAGATCTTTCAGAAAGGCGCCGTCCCCGGTCTTTACATCGAGGACGAGAGCATCGGCCCCTGCAGCCAGCTTTTTGCTCATGATGCTGGCGGCAATCAGGGGCAGGCTGTCCACAGTGGCGGTAACATCGCGCAGGGCATAGAGTTTTTTATCGGCGGGAACGAGGTTCCCCGTCTGGCCGACCACGGCGATACCGGTCTTTTGCACCGCTTCGATCATTTCAGCGATGGAGAGGCTGCTCATAAAGCCGGGGATCGCCTCGAGCTTGTCCAGGGTGCCCCCGGTATGACCGAGCCCGCGTCCGGTCATCTTCGCCACTGGGACCCCGGCGGCAGCCACGAGAGGCGCCAGAACCAGGGTGGTCGTGTCACCCACCCCGCCGGTGCTGTGCTTGTCGACTTTCAACCCGGGAATCTTGCCCAGCGAAACGGTATCGCCCGATCCGGCCATGGCCAGGGTTAAATCAAGCGTCTCTCTTTCCGTCATCCCCTGGAAATAGACCGCCATGGCAAATGCAGAGAGCTGGTAGTCTGGGATCGTGCCGGCGGTATATCCTTCAACCAGGTAGTTGATCTCTTCGCTGGAAAGCTCGCCCCCGTTGCGCTTTTTTAAAATGATATCATAGACCCTCACCGGCTTTTCACCCGCCCTTTCGTAAATTCCAGTAAGCCGCTTTCGGAGCCGATTACTGCTCCGATTCGTAGGGGATCCCCGAGGCCGCCGGCGGGGTGGAACGACCGACAAAGCCGGCCAGCGCAAGCATGGTCACGATATAGGGGAGCAGCGCCAGAAGCTGGGAAGGTATGGCCTGCATCCAGGGAATTCCGCGCAGCACCACTGCTGCGCTGACCCGGATCGCCTCGGAGAAACCGAAGAGCAGGCATGCGCCCATTGCTCCCACGGGGGTCCACTTGCCAAAGATCATTGCCGCAAGGGCGATAAAGCCGCGCCCGGCGACCATGCCGACCATGAATCCCGAACAGCCGGGGCTGATCGTTAAAATGGAACCGGCAAAGCCGGCCAGCAGGCCGCTGCTTAAAACACCGATGTAACGCATCCGCGGCACGCTGACTCCGAGGGTATCGGCCGCCCGCGGGTGTTCCCCGACCGCGCGGATGCGCAGTCCGAGCCGCGTCTTGAAGAGAATGATCTGCGCAACAATGACGACGATAAAGGCGATATAGACGCCGGGCACCTGGCTGCCAATGGATTCGTCAAAAAAGGTGATCCAGGATACCGGAAAAATTGCCTGAAGCAGCTTACCCAGGCCCGGAATGGCCAGCAGCAGCCTGGTTAACGACCAGACCGGCAGGCGGGGCGCATCACCCATGATCAGCTGTCCGCCGCTGCCGAAAATCGCCTTCATCAAAAACGAGGTCAGACCTGCGGCCAGGATATTGATGGCCACGCCGCTGACGACCTGGTTGGCCTTGAACTTGATGCAGACGAGGCCGTGCAGGTAGGATATGATCAGGCCGGTGATCACCGCTGCAAGAACCCCCAGCCAGGCATTGTTGGTCAACATCGTCACCGCAGCGGCGAAGAAGGCGCCGACGGTCATGATTCCTTCGAGGGCAATATTGATCACCCCGGTACGTTCAGTAAAGGCGCCACCGACGGCGGTGAGCATCAGCGGGGCGGCATTGCGAAGCATGTAGTAGATCAGGGCGGCTATTGCAGTTGTTTCAATCATGCACGACCACCTCTCTTTTCCGCTTTGCTACCAGCCAGCGGACGATCTCATCGGCGGCCACAAAGAAGATCACCGCGGCCTGGATGATCGCCACAACCTGGCGAGGCACACCGGCCTGCATCTGGATGGCGGCATCGGAACGCATCAAGGCACCGAATAGAAAGGCGCCCAGGACTACCCCGGCCGGGTGGTTCTTGCCGATCAGCGCCACCGCAATGCCGTTGAAGCCAAATTCTGGAAAGGTAGCCATCTCCCAAACTCGATAGCGCACCCCCAGGGTCTGCAGGGCGCCGCCCAAACCGGCAAAGGCGCCGCTTATGAGCATGGCCATGAAAAGGCTGCGGGAGATGCTCACTCCGGCATACTCGGATGCCTGGGCGTTGAATCCGGTGGCGCGGATCTCAAAGCCCAGGGTGGTCCGCCAGAGAATGAGATAACAGATTACGGCGGCGGCCAGGGCGAAAAATATGCCGGTGTGGCCGGAGGCCGGCTCAAAGGAAAAGAGATCGCTCAACTTGGTCAGCTGGATCGATTCGGGGACGGGAGCGGTAGCCTGATAGTTGGGCACCTTGAACGGTTCGCTGACCAGCCAGTTTACCAGGTAGAAGGCGATATGGTTCATCATGATCGTATTGATCACCTCGTGCACCCCCAGCCTGGCCTTGAGCAGACCGGGCAGGCCCGACCAGAGCGCTCCGGCCAGCGTGCCCCCGAGAATGGCCAGCGGCAGCAGGATCACCGGCGGCAGATGGGGCCAGGTAAAGCCGATATATCCGGTAGCAAACATGCCCACGATAACCTGCCCTTCCGCCCCGATATTAAAGAGGCCGCAGCGAAAGGCAAAGGCCACCGCCAGCCCGGTAAAAATAA
>CAZPET010000294.1:0-2586 GCA_964585625.1 uncultured Syntrophomonadaceae bacterium | reverse complement strand
CTTTTCGGTACCGACACCGCAGTCATAAATGAGCTGCAGCGGGATGCCGCCGCGGCGGGACTGAGCCTGATCCCTGCGCAGATCAGGCACCTGGGCACGGAAAATTGCTACCTGGTCCTGGAAAAGATGTACCGCCGGCTGGAGAAGCAGATCGACATTGCCACCGGAACCGAAGTGGCGGCGATCACCTCTTCCAACGGAAAGGTCACCGGCGTGGAGCTGGCTTCAGGAGAGCAGATAGAGGCCGGTTATGTTATTGCCGGTCCTGGAAGGGCCGGGGCGGAATGGATGCACAGCGAAGCTTCGCGGCTGGGACTGCAAGGGGCCAACAACCCGGTAGACATCGGGCTGCGCATAGAGGTGCCGGCGGTGCTGATGGAGCATCTGACCGGCAAGGTCTACGAATCGAAGCTGATTTATTTTTCGCGTTCCTTTGACGACCGCGTGCGCACTTTCTGCATGAACCCGTACGGTATTGTGGTTACAGAAAACAACGGGGGCCTGGTGACGGTTAACGGTCACAGCTACGCGGAGAAAAGAAGCGCCAATACAAACTTTGCCCTGCTGGTAAGTAAAACATTTACCGAGCCCTTTGATGAACCGATCCGTTACGGTAAATATATTGCCAGCCTGGCCAATATGCTGGGAGACGGGGTCATTGTGCAGCGCCTCGGCGACCTCCAGATGGGCCGCCGTTCCACGGCGGAGCGGATCCGCCGCGGCCTGGTCCGGCCGACCCTGGTGGAGGCGACGCCCGGAGACCTGAGCCTGGTTCTCCCCTACCGGCATCTTCTCTCGATTATGGAGATGCTCGAAGCCCTTGACCGGCTGGCCCCCGGGGTGAACTCACCACATACATTGCTTTACGGAGTCGAGGTAAAGTTTTATTCTTTCCGTCTCCGCTTGACCCACCACCTTGAAACCGACCTGGCAAATCTTTTTGCGGTTGGTGACGGGGCCGGTGTAACCAGGGGTCTGATCCAGGCTTCGGCCTCGGGCGTCCTCGCGGCCCGGGAGATCGGGCGCCGCTTAAAAAAGTCCGGCAATGAATAAAATATGGGATGGCAGGTAAATATAGGCCGTTGAGGTGATGTTTAACAACAAACTGCTGATAATTCCGGAAAAAGACGGGCTTTTTTTCCTTTTGGGGCAGGAACTTTTTAGTTTATGGCGAAATGTTTAAGGCATCTTAATAATTGTTAAGGATAAAGGGTGTTGACTTAACAAGTTACCTTGGAGCAGTTGCCTGGCTGGCCCCAAAGGAGGTTTTTTATGAAGTCCTGGAAAATCCGGCAGTGGCCGGCGGTGTTGGGAAAAAAGCTGCAGCGCGCCTACCGTTACAGTGAACTGAGGAAGCTGCAGCTGTGGTTGAAGGGAAAAACCCTGCACTGGGCGCTTTACCTGGCATCAGCGACGCTCCTGATCGGAGCAATGTTGGGGTTGCACTATTACCTCTCGCACTTTTTCTATGTGGTCAGTTTGGAAGGGTGCGAGGTGGGTATGGTGCGAGATGCCGGGGAGATCGAAAAATTTCTGGTTGAGCTAAACGAATGCTGCAGCTCTTTCTACGGGATGGCCGTAGAACCGGAACAGGAAATTTCATTTAACCGCGAATATCGCTCCGATGGTGAAGAAGATGCCTCTGCCGTCAAAGAGGCTTTACGCCAGCAGATAAACCTGATCACCGAAGCGGTGATGCTTACCGTGGATCAGGTGCCGGCGGTCCCGGTAATGTCGGAAAAAGAAGTTACCGCGGTAATCGACCTGTTAAGCAACGCTTATACCAGTCAGGCGGAGAATGTCAGGCTGCTCGAGGTAAACCTGGTTGAGGAGGTTACGGGCACGCCCTGCAACATCTCTCCGGAAGCGGTCTGCGCCCCGGAGGAGGCGGCCCAACTTCTGTTAAGCAGTGAAGCTTCCGATGAAAGCAGGCTGCTCCTGGCCAGCCGGCATGGCGAATCGCTGCGTGAGAATGAGCCGGCGGAACCGGAGGAGTCCCTCCCCACGGTGCATGTGCAGACCGTTGAAGAGGTCAAAGCTACAGAGCAGATTCCTTTTACGACCAGTTATACTTACAACGACAAGATGTGGTATGCGCAGAGCCATGTGCTGGTCCCCGGGAAAGCAGGGGAAAAAGAGGTCACCTACCATGTTACCCGCGAAAACGGCAAGGAAATAGCCCGGCAGGTTGTAACCGAGAAAGTCCTGGTAGAGCCGACGACCCAGCTTGTAGAGAAAGGGACTTCCCGGGCTCCCACCATCGGCAGCGGGCGTTTTCTTTGGCCGGTGACAGGCGGGACTGTTTACTCGGGTTTTCGCACTGCTAATAGGCCGAGCCATATTGGTGTTGATATTATCTATCCCGGGGGTATGGGGACACCGATCCTGGCTGCAGACAGCGGAGTTGTGGTAGAAGCAGGTTGCGGGGCGAGGCTGGGTAGGTATATCGTAATCTACCATGGCAACTACTATACGGTTTATGCACACAACAGCGTGAACTATGTCTCAACGGGGGCTACGGTCTCCCGGGGGCAGACCATTGCGCTGATGGGGAATACCGGCCGCACGTTTGGCCGAACCGGCATT
>CAZPET010000293.1:0-2599 GCA_964585625.1 uncultured Syntrophomonadaceae bacterium | reverse complement strand
ATCAACGTGGCCCGGCTGGCGGGGCTCCCCCTGGAGGTGCTGCTGCGGGCCGAGGTCATTCTCGCCGAGCTGGAGACGGCGGCCACCGCGACGGGGAGCCAGCTCAGCCTGATCCCGCTGGTTCAGGAGCAGCCCCGGGAGGACGGCCGGGCGAGGGAGCTGCTCGGGGAGCTGCAGGCGCTCGATCTGAACCGGATTACCCCGCTGGAGGCGCTGCAGCATCTTTACCGGCTGCAGCAGAAGCTGTTTCAAGACGATGCGGAAGAGGACGAAGCTTTCGATTAAGGAACAAAGGGGCCTGAGAAATTGATCAAGATATTAGATCCCCGGACCGCGGAGAAGATTGCCGCCGGCGAGGTCGTGGAGCACCCCGCCTCGGTGGTGAAGGAGCTGGTGGAAAATTCCCTCGATGCCGGCGCCGATCATATTGAGATCAGCGTCACCGAAGGGGGGAAGAGGTCGATCAAGGTTACCGATAACGGCTGCGGCATCGCTCCCGCTGAGCTGATGCCGGCCTTCTCCCGTTTTGCCACCAGCAAGCTGACCTCGCTGGAAGACCTGGAGGCCATTACCAGCCTCGGTTTTCGCGGCGAAGCGCTTCCGAGCATCGCCGCGGTGGCCAGGGTTACCCTGACCACCCGCCGGAAAGAGGATTTTACGGCGGCGCGGATCCGGGTGGCAGGAGGGGAGAGCTCCCCGCCGGCCGAGGCCGGGGCGCCCGAAGGGACCGAAGTGCTGGTCGAAGATCTCTTCTACAACACGCCGGGACGTCTGAAATTTCTGCGCGGGGGGCCGCGGGAGCTGGCCAGGATCAGCGCCCTGATTACCGGCATGGCCCTGGCCCACCCCGCATGCTCTTTTACACTGCTCAGCGAAGGCAGGACCGTGCTTCGCACAACCGGAGACGGCTCCCTGCTCCACGCCATCGGCGCTCTTTACGGGAGCGAGACCGCCGCGGCGATGCTGCCGCTGCGCGGACGCGATCCCTCCCGGGAAGTCCTGCTGGACGGCTACCTGAGCGCGCCGCACTTCAGCCGTGCCTCCCGGCGCTGGATCACCGCCGTGGTCAACGGGCGCGTGGTCCAGAGCCCTCTTCTCGCCGGTGCGCTGGAGCGGGCTTTCGGCGGGATGCTGGCCCGGCGGCGCCATCCCGTAGCGGTAATTTCCCTGCAGGTGCCGCCGGAACGGCTCGATGTCAACGTTCACCCGGCAAAGAGTGAAATCCGCTTCCACCGGCCCGAAATTTTCAATGAACTGGTTTTCCGGGCGGCCCGCACGGCCCTGCACGGCCTGCCGGGACGGGAATCCGCGCCGGCCTGGATCAGGGAGCAGCAAGGAGAATGGCAGCGGCAGCAGATGCAGCTGCTTTATCCGGACGGGCGCGGCTCCGGCCGGGACGATTCGCCCTTCATGCCCGGTTCGCTTCCGGCGGAAGCGAACTTCGCCGCAGGGCCGGAACAGGTTCCGGCTTCCTCTCCCGCTGAGGAGATATATCCGGACGCCGCTTCCGGGGGCTGCCGCCTCATCGGGCAGTTTCTCCACAGCTACCTGGTGGCGCAGCGAGGGGAGGAGCTTCTCATGATCGACCAGCACGCCGCTCACGAGCGCGTCCTCTATCATGCTCTGACCGCTGACGGGCCGGGCCGGAAATCGTCGCAGCTGACGATACCGCTTACCCTGGAGCTGCCCCCGGCCTGGTGCGGTCACCTCGAAGCGATCCGGCCCCTTCTTGACGAGTTCGGGTTTAAGTTGGAACCTTTTGGAGATAATAGTTATATTCTCCGGGCGGTTCCTTTTTCGGTAGGGGAAGGCGGGGATACAGGAATCTATGCTCTTCTGGAGGAGCTGCTCCAGGAAGAGCCGGAACCGGGCGGGGAGAGCCGTGAGCGAATTTTGAAAACAATCGCCTGCCACCGCGCGGTGAAAGCGCGGCAGCCGCTCTCACGAGCCGAGGCCGAGCAGCTGCTGCACGATTGGGAGAAGACTCCCGGCGCCGCCTGCTGCCCGCACGGCCGCCCGGCGGTGCTTAAGTTTCACCGCGATGAACTGGATAAAGGATTTCAGCGCAAAGGAGGGCGCCGCTGATGGCCGGGAAGATACCCCTGCTGGTTCTGGCCGGCCCCACCGCTGCCGGCAAGAGCGCGCTGGCCATGCGCCTCGCTCCGCTCCTGGAGACCGACATTATCAGCGCCGATTCGGCCCAGGTTTACCGCGGTCTCGATGTCGGAACGGCGAAGCCCTCCGCGGAAGAGCAGAAACTGGTCCGGCACCACCTGATCGACCTGGTGGAGCCGGACCAGGATTACAGCGTCGCCGATTACCAGCGCGACGCGCAGCGGCTGATCGGCCATCTCTGGAGCCGGGGCCGGCTGCCGTTCCTGGTCGGCGGAACCGGGCTTTATCTGCGCGCGGTCACTGAAAATTATGCTTTCGGGGAGAGGGGCGGGGATACGGTTTTAAGGGAGCGGCTGGCGGCGGAGGCCGAGTCCGCAGGGCCCGAAGCGCTTCATGAGCGCCTGAAACGGCTCGACCCGGCTGCAGCGGCGAAGATTCACCCCCGCGACCGGCGGCGGATCATCAGGGCCCTGGAGGTCTTCAC
>CAZPET010000292.1:0-2606 GCA_964585625.1 uncultured Syntrophomonadaceae bacterium | reverse complement strand
AAATAACCTCCTTTTCATATTGGTAACCCTTTTGATTATATCACAAATCAATCTTTTCTGAATATAACGTCATGCAGGAGGCAGGAAGCAGGAAATCAGAAGCAAGAAGGTGGAAATGTATTCCCACTTCCAACCTCCAACTTCCAATAGCTTGTGGTAATTGAAGAGAAGTGTATACTGTAGATAAACAGATTCTGGGAGGCCCGGTCAGATGACATATGATACCCTGACGATGACGGCGGTAGCTTTGGAGCTGCAGAAACTGGTGAGGGCGCGGGTACAGCGGATTATCCAGCCTTCGCGCGAAGAGATCGTCCTCTTACTCTATCATGCCGGAGAGGAATTTGGCCTGCTGCTCTCATCCCATCCGCATCACGCCCGGGTCCACCTGACCCGGCGGCGGTATCGCCGCCCGGAGCAGCCCCCTCCTTTCTGCATGCTCCTGCGGAAATACCTCACCGGTGCCCGGATCTCCGCCGTCTTCCAGCCTCACCTCGAACGAATCCTCATGCTGCACTTCGAGGCGCATGAAGGGCTGCCTCCGGTAAAACTGATCGCCGAGATCATGGGGCGGCGGAGCAACCTGCTCCTGGTTGATCATGACGGCATAATCCTGGGGGCCGTCAAAACCGCCACCCGGGAGCAGAACCCGCGGCGCGCAGTCATGCCGGGGCTGCCCTACGAAGAGGTCCCCCCGCAGCCGAAGCTGGATCCGTCAGCGGTGGGAACGGAGGCGCTGGCCGCGGCGATGCTGCCCCTGCTGGCGAAAGGGAGCAGCCCGGAGGAGGCGCTGCTGAAGACAGTGTGCGGGATCAGCCCCCTGGCCGCCCGGGAGCTGGTTTACCGCAGCGGCTGGGATGAAGAGGCGCCCCGTGGCTCGATCGGGCGGCTCGGCCGCGAAACGGGAGAGCTTTTCAACGGGGGCGGCGCGCAGGAGCCCTGCCTGCTCCCCGAATTGAATGTCTACGCATCCTACCCGCTAACGCACCTT
The DNA here is from genome assembly GCA_964585625.1 of uncultured Syntrophomonadaceae bacterium. Classification (GTDB taxonomy): domain Bacteria; phylum Bacillota; class Dethiobacteria; order DTU022; family DTU022; genus JAAZIN01. The sequence goes on along the minus strand of CAZPET010000292.1, from coordinate 1,615 downwards.
CAGGATGCCGCCGTGCAAAAATTTGCGAAGATGAATGAACTGCTGGATCACTTTTACGGGAACCTGGGGGAGGCGGAAGAGAGACGGATCCTGCAGGGGCAGCTCCGCTCGAGGGTGAACCGGCGAAAATCACGCCTGGAGCAGAAACTGAAGGAGCTGGAAGAAGAGCTGCTGCAAGCCGGGGAGGCGGATCGCTACCGCATCTACGGGGAGACGCTGCTCACCTATGCCACCATGATCAGCCGGGGGGCGAGTGAAGCTACCTTGCCCGATCTTTACCACCCGGAAGAGACGATCACCATTCCCCTGGATCCGTCCCTCGGCGCCGGCGGCAACGCACAGAAATATTTCCGGATCTACCGTAAAGTCAGCAACAGCCGGAAGCACCTGAAAAAACAGATCCGCAGGCTGCGGGAGGAGCTCACATACTGCCGGGAGCTGCTCTATACAATTGAGCGGGGCGGCCACGCCTCTCTCACGGAGATCCGCGAAGAGCTGGTGGAGGCCGGATACATGAAGCCTGATTTTAAAGGAAGCTTGCGTCAGAAAAGGAAGCGCCGCCAGGAGACGCCGCAGCCCCTTTCTTTCATGGCCTCCTCGGGAAGCAAGATCCTGGTCGGCCAGAACAACCGCCAGAATGACTACCTTACCTTCAAGATAGCCGCCAGGCGCGATACCTGGCTGCATGCGCAGGGGCTGCCGGGCAGCCATGTAATTATCAAAGGGGCCGCCGGCCAGCCCGCGGAATCGGATCTTCACGAGGCGGCGCTGCTGGCGGTGCATTACAGCCGGGGCCGGGATCTATCCGCCGTGGCGGTTGATTACACCGAGGTGCGCCATCTGCGGCGCGCCCCGGGGGGCAAACCGGGATTTGTTCTCTACGATCATTTTAAAACGATAACAGTAAACCCGCGTGACGAGAAAGTTAAACAGCTCCTGGAACAGCGCAACTAATATATCAGGGGGACGGTTCCGGTGATATATGTTTATTTGTAAATCCCCCCCGGCCTCCCCTTTTCAAAGGGGGGAGTCCGCAAGAGGCGCAGCCCGGCGCGGAAGTCGGGCGGCAGGGGGGCGGTAAATTCTAACCGCCGGCAGGTGCGTGGATGGTTAAATGAGATGCGGCGGGCGTGAAGCGCCTGCCCCCGGCAGAGCGGCGGCGGGAGATCCGGGGTGCAGCCGGGCCCGTAAAGCGGATCGCCGGCAACCGGATGCCTGATAAAATTCAGATGAACCCGCACCTGGTGGGTGCGGCCGGTCTCCAGGCTTACCTGGAGCAGGCTGAAAGGGCCGAGGGCGGCAATGACGCGGTAGCGGGTTACCGCCTCTCTCCCTCCGGGAACCACCGCCATGCGCCAGCGGTGTCGGGGATGGCGGCCCACCGGCGCTTCGATCCTTCCCGCCGCGGGGCTGACCTTCCCGTAGACCAGGGCGATATATTCCCGCCGCACGGTGCGCGCCTTCAGCTGTGCCGCCAGGGAGGCATGGCTGAGATCATTTTTCGCGGCGAGCAGCAGCCCGGTCGTATCCCTGTCCAGACGGTGCACGATCCCGGGACGGTCCGGCCCGCCGGCGGTGGAGAGGGTCCCGCAGTGATACAGCAGCGCATTCACCA